>CAIRNL010000044.1 GCA_903879975.1 uncultured Chloroflexota bacterium
CCGAAGAGATCGTCGGTGTTGGTAGACAATTGCTCGACGCCATACTTGCGGCCAAAATCTTCCAGTGCAGCTGCGTTGACATCGGCCGCAGCAACGACCCGCGTATAGGGCGATGCTTCCCAGCCAGGCATATGGGTGCGCGAGATGCCGCCAGTGCCAATGACGGCAACTTTCAATGGCTTACTCATGTGTTCTCCGTATTTGAAAAAAATCGTAGACCAGGGGATAACATGTGGAAGTATGCAACAGGTTGCCACGCGATGCCAAGTTGATTTGTCGACAAAAAAAACGGTTTGACTCGCACCGGCGCCTGCCAAAACAACTGCCGGGGCAAAATACCGGCGCCATACAAAGGAGACGAGAGATGGACAACGAAACAACCGTCGGCAGTGTGCGACGCGCTGTACACGACTTTGTCGACGCGCGCAACTGGTATCGGTTTCACACCCCGAAAAATCTGGCTATGAGTATTGCGATCGAGACAGCCGAACTCATGGAACATTTTCAATGGCTCACCACCGAAGAGAGCATAGCCCTCGTCGAAAACGATGCCGCACGCGCTGAAATTGCCGACGAACTGGCCGACGTGCTCATCTATGCCTTCAGTTTCGCCAACAGCACAGGCATCGATATCAGCGCAGCAGTCTTTCGCAAGCTAGATCGTAATCAAACCCGCTTCCCAATCGATATTGTCCGCGGTAGGCTACATCGCGGTGATTCAAGCCAATAGCAGTGCACTACCCGTACTTCTGTCGACGTAGATCAAATGGTCACCCGGTCCTTGTGGAAACCGGGATATCGGTACGCGGTCGAATTGTATATCCCGAACGCAGTCCCGCTTAGATACAGCGGAGGAGCAAAGAGTGTGATTCATCCCAAAGGCGCAACTACCTACCTGCAACGTAGCACCAGTGCCCGCATTCCTACTCCGTATGGCAGCTACCAGCTCTTTCATTATGTCGACAGCCGCGACGGCAAAGAACACCTTGCCCTGGTCATGGGCGATGTCGTCAGCGGCGAAGAAATCTTGGTACGCGTTCACTCGGAATGCATGACCGGCGACACCTTCGGCTCGTTGCGCTGCGATTGCGGCGAGCAACTACACATGGCCATGCAGCGCATTGCGGAAGCCGGCCGAGGAATCGTGATCTACCTGCGTCAAGAAGGGCGCGGCATCGGCCTTGCTGAAAAGTTGCGCGCCTATAATTTGCAGGATGATGGCTATGACACGGTCGACGCCAACCTCATGCTGGGTCATCAGGCTGACGAACGCGAGTACTGGGCCGCAGTCGAAATCCTGGCCGACCTCTCCGTACATAGCCTGCGCTTGCTCACCAACAATCCAACCAAGATCGAGGAGTTGCGCAGCTATGGGATTGTCATCACCGAACGGGTCGCGATGCAACCCAGTATCCATGTCGACAACGCTGCCTACTTGCAGACCAAAGTTGCGCGCATGCGCCATCTGCTGAACTTGCCTCCGGCGCCGCCCACACTGGCTGGGAGCAGCCTGCCTGCCGACCTTACCGCCCGCGTCAGCCTTCTCCAGGAACGCATTTTACAGCACCGCGCACAGCGTAGCACACCCTACGTGACGCTTGCCTATGCCCAGAGTCTGGACGGCAGCATTACAGCACAGCGCGGGCGACCCCTCCTGCTCAGCGGCAACGTCTCCATGACCCTGACGCATGCCTTGCGCAGCGCGCAC
>CAIRNL010000045.1 GCA_903879975.1 uncultured Chloroflexota bacterium
ATCACAGTCAGCCAGCGTCAGCGCCATGGGTTTTTGACAGAGGATGTGCTTGCCTGCAGCCGCCGCAGCCAGCACCATCTCGGCATGGCGGTTGGTCTCGCACGTGATGATCACCCCCTGCACCTCCGGATCACGGAGCAAATCGTCCAGATGTGGCAAATAACGCATCCCGTACTTTGCCGCAGCAGCGCTGCCACGTCCGCGGTCGTCATCCCAACCTGCAACCAGACGCACATCGTCGTAGGTGGCCAGCCGCTCACAGTAGAGATTGGCGTGGCCATGGGCAAAACTGACTACGCCGATACCAATTTTATCCGTCATAACTCCTCACCAGTTCATGCGCGCACCATCCAGCGGCAGACATATCTCACCACGCGCCCCTTGCGCTCAGCCAATCGGCACTTCTTCAGCACGACCGGTCTGGAACGAACGAATCGCCGCCTCGATGATCTCCTGTACAGCGAGACCTTCGTGGGCAGACGCCTCGAGTTGGCTGCGCAGCACGCCTGCGTCGACCTGTTCCAGGAAGCGGTGAATGCGATTGCTGAAGGTGGCGTTGAAGCCACTCAGCCCCCCCATGATGCTGTTGCGGATGACCGTCAATTCATCAGAATGGCGCGGGTAGAGGGTCAATTCCTCGTAGAGGTTGTCGAGCACGAAACGCCCCTTGGTGCCCAGCACCTCGCAGCGTTCCAAGTTATGGCGTGGGTTCGTGTCGTAGCTGCCCGTGAGGTGGCCCACGACGCCGTTGGCGAATTGCAGGTTGACCTGCACGTTGGAGTAGCAGACGCGACCCGGCGCCTGATTGAAGAAGGCGTGCACGCGCTCGACGTCGCCACAAAAGTAGCGCATGATGTCGAGCGAATGCGGATGCAGGGCGCGCATGTGGAACCAGGGCGACGTCTCGTTGGGGTTGCCGATCCACATGGTCATATTGATGAGCAGCAGGTCACCCAGTTGTCCTTCCTCCACCCACTGTTTCGCCTTGGCCGCCGGCGGCACAAAGCGATGGTTGAGGTTGATGCCGTAGTAGACGCCCTTCTGGTCGGCCTTTGCCACCATCTGCCGCGCCTTCTCGATTTCGTTGGAAATGGGCTTCTCGCCAAGCACGTGCAAGCCAGCTTCCAGGCATTGCATCGTCGGCTCAAAGTGGTCACCGCCATTCTCCACACCGGCCGAGCAGACACTGACGACGTCAAGTTCCTCGTGCCTGAGCATCTCCTCAACACTGTAGTAGGCGCGCACACCGTAGCGTTCGGCTGCCCGGTCCGCACGCTCCTTGATCATGTCACACACGGCCACCAGCTCGGCCAGGTTATCAGCTTGGTAGACCGGTGCGTGGGTGTTGCCGATGTTACCCATACCGATCACGGCCACCTTCAACATGTTTCTCTCCTCCACTCACTCAAAGAGCATGAACTCACATAGTCAGCGCAGTCATGGCTGCCTGCGCCATAGCTCGTACATACCGACGGTATGCGCGCGCACATACCGGGCGCGCATGTAATCATCCAGTACGGTCACACCACTGCTGAAACGGCTGGCATTGGGTTCGTTGGGATTACCCCATGTGATAAAGACAAGCCACTGCGGCGCCTGTGCGCTCAACTCAGCGACCATTTCCTCCTGTACAGCCTGTGTCGTCGTCACACCAGGATGCAATTCGTGATAACGCGTCGCAATGGGCCGGCCAGCCAGAAAGTAGATACTGACGTCATTGGCAAAGACATTGTCATGGCGCGGCAAACCTGCGTAGATCGCTCCGTCTGCCGGCTCTTGGCGATCAAGAATCTGGACAGCATCCTCCTGCCCTGGCAGCAATGCTACACAGCCTGCGCGCGGGAGCGACGAATAGCAGCCCAGCGGCGAAAAGTTGCGCACAATGTCGTTGAGAGCGCTGTAAGGCGACACAAAATAGAGCGACACTGGCACGATCAGCAGGCCGATCACGGGGGCTGCCACCCAGGGATCGAGCCAGCGTCCGGCTGGAATCTGGCGAACCAGCCAGGAGATCAGGATCCCGACGACGAGCGACGCCGGCAGTACGTGGATCTCGTCGTAACGGCTGAGCGCCTGCACGAACATTCCTGCGCCGAATCCGACGAGGGCCGCTGCCATGATGTCGGTAGACGCAAAGCGCGGCCCGCCACGCCCTGTGCGCACTGCGGAGACCCCCAACAGTGCCGTCGCCAAGGCAGATACGAGCAAGGGAATATAAAAGCGAAGATAGTCACCCAACATCCGAGCGAGCCGGACATCGATACTGCCTTCAGCGGACCCGATCGACCAGTCCGGTATCAGAGAGGGATAGGGCAGATGGCGCACAGCACGAAAGGTGGTGGCAGGAAAGACGAGCAGGTGTTCGACCACCGTGTCAAAGCCCGCAACACTGCCCAGGTAACCGTAGAACGCAAGAATCAGCAGGGCAGCAGGAGTAGCAGCAGCCATCGATGCCAACAACAGCCGACGCGTGCGCATACCCCAACCGGCAGCGCTGTTGGGCGATATCAGGCAGGTAAACAGCAACAGAATGCCGACCGCGGCCGCCGTGTAGAAGCCAAGATCGAGGCGAAAGAAGGCGGTCACGCCTGTCGCAACACCTGTGCCGACCAGCCAGCGTCCATGGCCTGTGGCAAGGTAGCGGAAGCTGAGCAACAGCGCGGAGAAGCCGAGCAGCAAGGCCGGAAATACTGCGTATCCATAGAAAGTTGCCGACGCCAACAACACAGCACCTGCCAGATAGGGCGCCAGCGCCCAACGCCAGGAACGTAGAACCTGCACCGCCACCAGGTAGATCACCAGAGCCAACAGGATACGGACCAGCGTATCGTAGATACGCTCCACCAAGAGATTTTCACCTGCAATGCCAAAGAGCGCCGCCAGCACATACGATTGGCCCGGCGGGTAGATTGCCCAGTAGTCGCGCAGCGGGACATCCCCACCGAGTACCCGCCAGCCGCCTACCAGGGCCAGACCTTCATCGTATGGGTTGACGGGATACTTTATCGGCAGCACGATCAACACGGCGCCGGCCACCAGCGTGGCCACGATCACAACGCGTTGTGCCAGAGAGGAGGAGCGCGTGGCAGCAGATGCCTGGGTGGAACGCCGCACCCCGGCACGTGCGCCGGCATACACCAGCAATATTACAACCAGAATCAACACGCTGAGGAGATTGACCGCACCGGCGCTGACTTCTAGAAGCAGGCGCACGCTTTGCGCGGCGGCCAGGATCAACGCCAGGATGCCCATCACGCGCGCAAAACGTACCCCCACCTGCCGGCGTGCAACGCCACTGCGGTAGTAGGCCTCGGTCGAGACGAGCAGGACGAGTAACAACACGACAAGCACCACGACGCTGATCTGGTTGAACAGATGTACAGCGTAGCGATCCAAAGTCGTGAAGACCATCGCCATCTGGAGCACATCGCGCAGGGCAAAAGCAACTACCAGCCCAACCAAGAAAGTCAGAGACCACAGACCGTACGCGGCGACATAGGCACGTACGGGAGGGTTGACCAGTTCGTGCCCTGAGCTACGCCGGGAGAGACTTGACACGCGACATGACTCCTCCCAGGGTGAGATCCTCGGCGAAGTGGCAACTCACGAAATAGCCAGGCTCAATTTCGCGCAGTTCAGGTTCTTCGGCGGCGCAACGTTCGTGTGCGTAGGCGCAGCGCGTTCGAAAGACACAGCCAGAGGGCAAGCGAGCAAGGTCCGGCGGCTCACCTGGGGTGACAGTGCGCTGGCCACGATGGCGATCCGTAGCGCGCGGCACCGCAGCCAGCAACAACTCGGTGTAGGGATGTTTGGGACGGTTGAGCAGTTCGGTCTTGGAACCGAGTTCAACCAGCTTACCGGCATACATCACGGCAATCCGATCGCTGATATAGCGGATGACGGCCATGTTGTGTGAGACGAAGATGTAGGTCAGGTTGTTCTGCTCCTGCAGGTCCTTGAGCAGGTTGAGAATCTGCGCCTGGATCGAAACGTCGAGCGCCGACACTGGCTCGTCGGCGATGACCAGCTGGGGCTCCACGACCAGCGCGCGGGCAATGCCGATGCGCTGACGCTGGCCGCCACTGAAGCTGTGCGGGTAGCGGCGCAAGTGCTCGATACGCAGGCCAACCTGTTGAATGACCTTTCCTACGCGATCTTCAAGTTCGCGGCCGCTGGCCAGACCGTTGACCTTGAGCGGTTCACCGACAGTCTCCAGCACATTCATGCGCGGATTCAACGATGCATAGGGGTCCTGGAAGATCATCTGCACAGATCGCCGAAAGTAGCGCATCTGCTCGCCACTCAGATCGGCGACCTGCAATTCCTGATCGCCAGTGCGCAGCACAATCTGTCCATCGGTCGGATCGTAGACGCGCACCAGGCAACGGCCCAGGGTCGTCTTGCCGCAGCCGCTCTCCCCCACAACACCCAGCACCTCACCGCGCCGCACGCTCAGGTTCACATCATCGACTGCTTTGACGTAGCCGACCGTCCTGCGCAAAAAACCTTTCTGGATCGGGAAATATTTGCGCAATCCATCCACTTCCAACAGCACATCGGTCTTTGCGTTCATGGCTGTTCTCTCTCTATCGTGACTCAGTGTACAGGAAACAGCGCACCCAATGCTGCGGCCGCACTTCCACCATCGGCGGTCGTGAAACATCGCACACGCCCGGGATACGCTTCTCGCAGCGTGAATAGAAGGGGCAACCCTGGTGCACGGCAAAGGGGCTGGGCAACGCGCCGCGGATCGGTGACAGCCGATCGAGGTCGCCGTCGATCGTTGGAATCGAGCGCCAGAGTGCCTCCGTATAGGGGTGGAGCGGGTTGTCGAACAACTCATTGGTGGAGGCCTGCTCCATGACCAGCCCCAGATACATGACCACCACATCGTCTGCCACGCCGCCAACCACGGTCAAATCATGGCTGATGTACATGATCGACATGCCGAACTCGGCCTGCAGGTCCTTGAGCAACTCCAGAATCTGTGCCTCAATCGTCACATCGAGCGCCGTCGTCGGCTCATCGGCAATCACCAGGCGTGGGTTACACACCAGCGCCATGGCGATCATGGCGCGCTGGCGCATGCCGCCGGAGAATTGAAATGGGTAGGCATCGACCCGTTCTTCGGGGCGCGGGATCCCGACACGCCGCATCATCTCGATAGTGCGTTCGCGCGCCTCGCGTTTGCTGACCTCCGGGTAGTGAATGCGGATGGCCTCCATGATCTGGTTGCCCAGGGTATGAACCGGGCTGAAGGAAGTCATCGGTTCCTGGAAGATCATCGAGACCTCTTTACCGCGGATACTGCGGATCTCCGACCCACTGGGCGGCAGTTCCGTCACATTGACGACGCGCATGCTGGCGCCATTCGCCGGCAGGTTCAACAACACGCGTCCACCTACCACCTTGCCCGGCGGCGACGGGATAATGCCCATGATCGCCTGCGCCGTCACCGACTTGCCCGAACCGCTCTCCCCAATAATGCCCAGCGTCTTCCCTTGCCGAATCTGAAAGCTGACGCCGTCGAGTGCGTGCACGGTCCCTTCATGCAGAAAGAACTGCACCTTCAAATCCTGTATATCGACCAGAACGTTGTTGGTATTTTCCATAGTCATTTGCCTTGCTGGAGTCCCGCTCCGAGACCAGGGCTACGCCGAATACGGATCGGCAGCATCGCGCAGACCGTCACCGACAAAATTGAAGAGAAGCACCGTACCGATCACGAAAATGGCTGGGATCAAGCGCCAGGGCTGCTGGGCCACGGCCACAAGGTCCTGTCCATCCTGGAGCAAGACACCCCAGCTCACAGCGGGCGGCTGAATGCCCAGTCCCAGGAAACTCAGCGCGGTCTCACCGAGGATGGCAACCGGGATGGCCAGCGTAATCGAAACGATCAGGTGGCTTGTGAACCCCGGCATCAGGTGACGGAAGATGATACGCGTTTTGCTGGCGCCGGCCACCTGCGCTGCCAGGGCATAATCCTCTTCGCGCAGCGCCAGCAACTTGCCGCGCACCACACGCGCCAGCCCTGTCCAGGTGACTGCGGCCAGGATCAATGTAATCGCCAGGAAGGTTTGAGTCGACGTCCACGTACGCGGCAATGCCGCTGAAAGCGCCATCCAGAAGGGAATGAGCGGGATCGAGATAATCACATCGATGAAACGTTGGATGATCTCGTCAGTCGTGCCGCCAAAGTAGCCAGAGATGCCACCAATCGCCACACCGATTAGAAAACTGATCAAAACGCCGAACAGGCCAATAGAGAGCGAAATCCGCGAACCGTAGATCGTTCGTGAAAAAATATCGCGACCCAATTGGTCGGAGCCAAAGAGCATGACTGGCGGCGCCCCTTCGCCCGTAGTGGCGAAGAGATGGATGTTCATGGGCCACTGCCCCCATATCTTGTACTCCACACCCTGTGTGAAGAAAAGGATTGGGTAGGGCGTGCTCGTATCCTCGGTGAAAACGTACTTGAAGGTTTCCTGGTCGAGCGTCTTTCCCAGCCCGTAGACAAACGGACGATGCAGCGCGCCCTCATGGAAAATATGAATCTTGGTGGGGGGCATCATCTGCAAGCCTTCGGCGCGCCAGGTGGCTGTGTAGGGGCTGACGAACTCGGCAAATACAGCACCTAGATAGAGCACCCCAAGGACGGCCAGTGAGATCATAGCCAACCGGTGGCGCCGGAAGCGCCACATGATCAGCTTCCATGGGTTGGCATAGTAGAAACGCTCGTCGGCCGCTTCCAGGCGTTCGTCGACCGCCCCAATGCTGCGGCCCTCCATTTCGTCGACGAGCGGTGTGCCGCCGGTTCCCCCACCTTCGGTGCGTTTGGAAAGCTGGGAGCTCATTTGCTGAGACCTCCATAGCGAATGCGCGGGTCAGCCCAGGCCAGGTAGATGTCGGAGATCAGACTGCCGACGATCGTCAGTGCACTCAGAATCAGGACAATACTGCCAGTCAGGTACATATCCTGTGCCAAGGTGGAACGCAG
>CAIRNL010000046.1 GCA_903879975.1 uncultured Chloroflexota bacterium
CAGGCGGCCCAACCCGCCGCTCCCCAATACCACAACCAACGCAACAACCAGCAGCGCGGCCATGCTGCCGATGAAAAGCTGCTGAGCCTGACTGAGTGTGGACCATCTCCGTCGAAACGAATCCAAATGCATTCTCCTGTTTATGCCAATCGGCCTCGACCGGCCAGTGCATCCGGCGCAATACGGACCCTCGGTGTAGAATTATAGCATGCCGTCTTCGATGCCGCCGAACACGTGACGAGCACTGGCTGTGTACCGCATTGATTGACGGTTCCTGTCCCCGCTGTGAGCAGACCGGTTGACTCTGGCAAGTTGCACGATCTCAGCCACTGGCACTATCATAACAGGGTGAGTGTGCTTCGTGACAGACCGCGTCTGGTCTTGGTGTCGATCATCGGCGGGGTCGGGTTGGCGATCCTCAGCTTCTGGGCTTTACGCATTGATACACCTGACGTTGCACTCGGGCCTCAACAGCATGTAGCGACGTCGAACCTGAAGATGGGTATCCATACTCGGCTGACCGATGAAGTTGAGCAATGGAAGATCAAACAGAGCCTGGCAATGGTGCGCGAGATGGGTGCGCCCTGGATCGTCGAGTATTTTCCCTGGGCCTATATTGAGCATCAACCTGGCCATTACAACTGGACGCATGCAGATCAGGTCGTGGAACATGCCGCCAGACAGGGGCTGACCATCATTGCCCGGCTCGGCTTTGTTCCAGAATGGGCACGTCCTGCTGAGACGACGCCCCTCTACCTGGACAAGGAGCACTTCGCCGACTTTGGCCGGTTCGCCGCCCTGTTTGCAGAGCGTTATGCGGGCAAAGTTGACTTTCTGATCCTATGGAATGAGCCCAATCTAGCCATGGAATGGGGCTACGCCGCACCCGATGCAGCAAAATATACGGAGCTCCTGCGGACAGCTTACCCGTTAATCAAAGCAGCCAATCCAGCAGTCCAGATTCTGGCGGGTGCGTTGGCGCCGACCTTGGAGCCGGAAGGCAGTGAGTTTGGCGTCAACGATCTGATCTTTCTGCAGGAAATGTATGATGCCGGCGCCGGCGACTATTTCGACATCCTGGCCATTCATGCCTACGGCTGGCACTTCGATCCCGACAGCCCGCCGCATCCGGAGGTAATCAACTTCCGTCGCAGTGAACTGTTACGCGAGATCATGGTGCGCAACGGCGATGGCCACAAGCAAGCGATCATTACCGAAGGCGGTTGGAACGACCATCCACGCTGGACGCGCGCTGTGCGCCCGGCACACCGTATTGGATACACACTGCGCGCCTATGAAATTGCGCAGCGCGAATGGGATTGGCTGAGTGCACTCTGTCTCTGGGTCTTTCGCTTTCCATGGGAGCAAAATTCATACCAGGACTACTACACCTTTGTGAGTACGGACTTTGAGCCGAAACCGATCTACGAAGAAGTCCAGCGCTATGCACGAGGTACTGCGCCGTGACAGCACAAGGGCGTTGGCTGGTTGCGGCTGGGGTTGTGGTCGCCTTCCTGGCCATTGGGCTAGCCATGGCGATTCAGGATGAAAAGCGGCTGCCCGCGTTTCTGCGCCGCGATACAACTTGGCAGGCAATGCAGGAACGCGGCAGTTGGCGAGTTGGGCTTGACCCGAGTTTTCCGCCCTTTGAAATGCTCGACGGCGAAAGTCGTCCTATAGGCTACGATGTTGATCTGGCGCAGGCGCTGGCGAAAACGTGGGGGCTGGAGGCAGAAATCGTGGCGGTTGGCTTTGACAGCCTGCTCGACACGCTCAAGGCCGGCAAGATCGACAGCATCGTCAGCGCCTATCCATACGACGATCGGCTGACCCAGGATTTTACATTTTCAGCACCCTACTTCGATGCTGGTGTGCGCCTGGTCGTGCGAACTGGTTCGCCGATCACCGACGTCACCGAGTTGTCTGGGCGGCGTGTCGGGGTAGAGTGGGGCAGTGTAGGGGACATGCTTGGCAGGCAGATGCAACGTGACGGGGTCGATGTGACGCTCATCCCACTGGAAACACCGGCCGATTTGCTCGAAGCCATTTTGGTGATGCCAAAGGTTGACGCTATTCTGATCGACAACGTTGCACTACGCCAGGCGCAAGCCGCCGGCAGGCAGCTTACTGCCGTGGGTGAACCGCTAGAAAGCGTGCCGTACGTCATCGTCATGCCGCGCCGCGCTGCCGAACTGCACCGGAACCTGGAGGCATCGCTGCAGTCGCTACAGAGTGCAGGGCACCTTTCCGACCTAGAGATCGCCTGGTTTTCCGATTGACAAACGACGAGGAGTCCACCGTGAATCGTTTTGCGCAAAGTGTGATTGGCATTATCTCGGATACCCATTACTGGCAACGTGCCGAGCCAGTGATCACGGAAGAGGGCGGAATTCAGTTGCAGCATAGGTCGGAAATGTTGATGACGACACTGCTCGACGAACTGGCGCGCGCCGGTGTTACCCAGATTCTGCACCTGGGCGATGTTACCTGTGGCGGAGGCACCTTTGAGATGCCTGCGGATGTCTTCATCGACACCTTGGAGAACCTCTGTCGGCGCTTTCAGGAGTTGCCAGTTCCGGTCGCCGTGCTGCCGGGCAACCACGACAGTTGGCCGGGCACCGGCACGATGGATGCATTCAGCCGCATCTGGGCGGCGCAGCCCGGTATAGGCACAACCATCGATCTTGCAGAAGCACGGCTTGTCCTGCTCAACAGCCAGGGCCACCCTGCCGATATCGTTGCCGCCACGCCAAGTGGAGACCCGATCTTTGGCTGGGTGAACGACGGCGAGTTGGCACGTCTTGATCAGGCGCTTGCCACTGCGGGCGACCGCCCTGTCTTGCTCTTCAGCCATCAACTACTGCATCCCTGGGCTGGGGACAGGGAATGGCGCGACTTCTACAGAATTGCCAATGCGGACGAGGTGCTGGCGATCATCCAGCGTCATGGCAACACACGCGCTGTCTTCCAGGGGCACGCACACCGTCTCGACATCCAAGAAGTTGCGCTCGATTCGCGGCGGCCCACGCTCTTTGTCGTCGTACCGGCGATCATCGAATACCCAGTCGCCTGGATGCGCCTGGAACTGAACGGCCATCGTGCTCGCCTGTCCCTACAACGTCTGCCGTTGCCCGAACTTGTCGAGGCATCGCGCAACAGCGGTCCGGGCCAGGCTTGGCGCGGTGGAAAATCTGAATGGTGGCACGTACCCTTTTCCCTGCGCTGATCCGCAGGCACCCAGTGATGGAATGCAGACACCCAGATTTTCGGCCACGGCGTTGCCGAGAGGGCGAACTTGCAAGATCCTGGTTTCTATCGACCTTTTCTTTAGTTTGTTGGCGGTGCCCGTGACCAGCACCATGGAATGAAAGGAGCGCTCGCTTGTGCCCAGTAGAAGCACTACCCGCTGATAGTCTCCGGCGCTGCTGTGACCCAGACAAACTGCCTTTTGAGAGCACTGCGGACCTGGATGGACCGATCACCTTCATCGGCCAGGAACGCCCCATGAGCGCTATTCGCTTCGGCGTCAAGATGAACCGCCAAGGCTACAACATCTTTGCCTTGGGTCCGGCTGGTCTCGGCAAGCACACCCTCGTGCGTCGCACTGTAGAGGAGCGCGCGGCCCAGGAGCCTTCACCGCCAGATTGGTGTTACGTCAACAATTTTGACCAGCCTTACCGCCCCAGCGTTCTCAAGCTGCCCTGTGGTAAGGGACGCGAGTTCAAACGCGATATGGAGCACCTGGTCGAGGACATGCAGACGGCGCTTTCGGCGGCTTTCGAGAGCGAGGAATATCAGTCGCGGCGCCGCACTCTGGACAGTGAATTTCAGGAACAACAGCAGGCCACCCTCACAGACTTGCAGGACGACGCTCGCCGGCGCAACCTTGCCCTGCTACGCACGCCAAGTGGGCTTGCGTTTGCTCCGCTCAAGAATGGTGAAGTTCTACCGCCCGACGAATACGAAAAATTACCAGAGGAAGAGCAGCAGCGCATCCAAGCCGACGTGGAAGTCATGCAGGAAGAGCTGCAGAGGGTCCTCTCCAAGGCGCCGCGCTGGGAACGCGAAATGCGCAACCGGCTGCGCGAATTGAACCGCGAGGTAGCGGCTGTCGTCCTCAACGATCTGATTGAGGAAATGTCGGGCAAGTACGGCGATACGCCCGGCGTGATTGCCTACCTAGATGCTGTGCGTCGCGATGTCAATGACCACCTGGGCGACTTCCTGGCTGCCGGCGAAAAAAAGCATCAGGCCACCGACGGCGACAGCCCGATTGCCTTTGTCGATTCCATCTCGCCGCTGCGCCGCTACCAGGTCAATCTGCTGGTCGATTCGGCCGACGTCACAGGTGCGCCGGTCATCTACGAGAGCAATCCGACCTACACCAATCTCACGGGGCGTGTGGAGCAGATGGCACAGATGGGTGCGCTCGTCACCGACTTCATGCTCATCAAGCCTGGCACTCTCCACCGGGCAAACGGTGGCTACTTGATTCTTGACGCGCTCAAAGTGCTGCTCAACCCCTATGCATGGGAGGGACTCAAGCGATCGCTCGAATTTGGCGAATTGCGCATCGAGTCTGCGCTGCAGATGCTCAGCTTGGCCAGCACCGTGTCGCTGGAGCCGGAGCCAGTGCCACTTGACGTCAAGGTTGTGCTGCTTGGTGACCGCATGCTCTACTACCTGCTGTCCCAGGCTGACCCTGATTTCAACGAGCTCTTCAAGGTAACCGCCGACTTTGCCGACGAGGTAGAGCGGACGCCCGAAACGCAGCAGTCGTACGCCGAATTGATTGCCACCGTCGTGCGCAATGAAAAACTGCGTCACCTGGATCGCTATGCTGTGGGCACCGTACTCGATCACGCCGCCCGTCTGGTCAGCGACAGTGAGCGGCTCACAGCCCAGTTGCAGGCCATTGTCGACCTGCTTCAGGAGGCCAACTACTGGGCCGATGAAAACGGCTCGAACCTGATTACCGCCGAGCACGTCCGCCAGGCCATCGACGCGCAGGTCTTCCGCCTCGACCGAGTAGCTCGGCTGATGCAAGATGAGGTACTCCGCAAGACCATCCTCATCGAGACCGAAGGCGCCGTCGTTGGCCAGATCAACGGGTTGTCTGTACTACAACTGGGGAATTACGCCTTCGGCCAGCCCTCGCGCATTTCTGCCTCTGTCCGCATGGGGCGCGGCGACGTCGTCAACATCGAGCGCGAGGTCAACATGAGCGGGCCGATTCATTCCAAGGGTGTGCTCATCCTGTCCAGCTTCCTCCACAGCCGCTATGCCTTGAATCAGCCCCTGTCTCTCTCTGCCAGCCTGGTTTTTGAGCAATCCTACGGTGGCGTCGAAGGCGACAGTGCCTCGTCGACCGAGCTTTACGCCCTCCTATCTGCCATCAGCCAGGTACCCATCAAGCAGTGGCTGGCCGTCACCGGCTCAGTCGACCAACAGGGTCGCGTGCAGGCTATTGGCGGGGTCAACGAGAAAATCGAGGGTTTCTTCGACCTGTGCAAGGCACGCGGGCTGACAGGTGACCAGGGGGTGTTGATCCCAGCCTCCAACGTCAAAAATCTCATGGTGCGCAACGATGTGGTTGAGGCGGTGAGGGCAGGACAGTTCCATATCTACCCCATCACACATGTCGACGAAGGGATCGAACTGCTCACAGGTCTGCCTGCGGGCAAGCCGGACAAGCGCGGTCGCTACCCAAAGGACACCGTCAATGGCGCAGTGACTGAGCGTCTGGCTGCGTTTGCGCGTCGCCGCCGCACCCTGGAGAGCAAGGAGCGCAAGCAAACCTTGAATGAGTCTGACGCCAAGAGTGTCAGCAAGCCAGAGTAATCGTCGTTGCTTGACTGCGTTATTGGATCCGGAGCACCGTTATGACCGAGGTAGAGCAAAACCAGCCCCTCGCCGGCGAACATATCCTTGTTGCGCTCGACACGTCACCAAACAGCACAGCTGCCCTGATGGCTGCCGCCGAACTGGCCGCTGCGCTGCACATGGAGCTGCGTGGCCTCTTTGTGGAAGACATCAACTTGCTTCACTTGTGTGGGTTGCCCTTTGGCCTGGAAATCGGCTCGTTCACTGCCAAGCCGCGCCGCCTGGAGCAGGCGCAGTTGGAGCGTGATTTCCGCATCCAGGCCACCGTACTGCGCAAGACCATGGCCGATATTGCCGGCCAGCAACGCGTCTCTTGGTCGTTCAAGGTCGTGCGGGGCGTTGTTGCGCAGGAAGTGCTCAACGCTGGGTCATCGGCGCACATGGTCAGCCTGGGGCGCACCGGACGCACACCCGGCAAGAAGATCGGCTCGACGGCGCAGGCGCTCGTGCGCAACACGCGCCGCCCCGTCATCGTACAGATGCACAAACCACTGGAAGGTCCCTTTCTGGCCGCCTACACCGGCGACGAACCCTCGGACAACACCCTACGGCTTGCGATGCAACTGGCTCTTGCGCGCAGGAGCCGGCTCGACGTGATGTTGCTCAACCAGAGCGATGAGAAAAAAGCAGAGATTGCACAGCAGTTGGCCGAAAAGGAGATCGAATCGAATCTCTACTCGATGCACAGTAGCAGTACGATCGTCAGCGCTTTCAGCCAGTTCACCCTGGGCACCGTGCTGCTGCCGGCCACAGCAGCAGCGTGGCTCGACGAGATGAAGACAAACGTGATCGTCGTGCCGTAACAGGTCAGGCTTGCTCTATTCGATCTTTACCTGTCCGAGGCGCACCTGTCCATCCCCAGCCGACAGCCCCGCTGCGTCTGTCACCGGCAGGCGCAGCGTTCCGCTGCTATCGCTCTCATACAACCCAACCCAGACATCGTAGATGTCCGGCACGGCGGGCATCGACAAATCGAAACGGCTGTGAATGCGATCGCCGGCACGCCATGCGCTTGTCGGGAAACGAGCGCCAGCCGGAGGACGATCAAAGCCCGTCACCTGCTCACCGCTGGCATTACGCAGATGAACGAACGCCGTGTAGTCGGTTGCCGGCACCCCCAGTGCTTCCCACAACAGATCGACCTGCAGTGCATCCGCCTGCCCAGCCTGCCACGTGGTGGGCAGCGCCGCTGCGGACAGGCGAATCACGCCGCCGAACTCGCTGCCGGCGGGCGCCAGGCCGAGTTCGGCGGCATCGGGCAGCGTGCTCGGCACCACCACCACGCTGCCCACAATCGGAGTGACTGCACCTACATCGGCAGCATAGGCGGGTAGCGGCAGCCTAGTCGTCTCCTCTGTTGCCGGATCGATCCAACCGACGTACAGCCGCGCGGCCAGTGGCGACGCCTCATCGACAACACTTGTCACGCGCAGGAGATACGAGTCAGCATAGATCGCGTTGGGCCGCCAAAAAGTCGTAGGATTACGTCCCCAGCCGGGGTGCGTGGTCAGATTCGCAATTACCATGCCACTTTCATCAAGCAACTGCAAGAACAACTGATAATCATGCGTCAGTGCGCCGGGGGCCTGCCAATAGAGCGTGACCGGCACCGCATCGCCTGGCCGCACGCGCTCAGCACCAATCTCCGTCGCCAGCAGCCGGATCGACTCACCATCCCCGTAGGTGATCTCGGCTGGCTGGGCGCTCGACGCTACTGCCGTCACCGGCGGGGGAGCATAGTAGCTGTGCGGCAAGAGCCACCCCAACGTATAGGGGGACATTGCCCCCAATACCCCCAGCAGCATTGCCCAGACAACCGCCCGCCCAGCAACTGGCAGCCAACACAGGCAGGAATCAAGCCCAGCTACGAGCAGGACAGCAAAGGCTGCAATTGCGGGGAAGAGCAGGCGCCCCTGGCTGCCCGTAGCCTGCGATGTCCAATAAAGCAGCAGCAATGCCATCATTGCCACCCACAGCCAGAGCATGAACAGCACGAAAACACCCTCATCACTGGCGTTTACCCGGCTGCGCAAGCGCCAACGCCGCAGCGTGTACAACAATGCACCAGCCAGCCCCACGACGGTAACAGCGTCCATCAGTCGGTAGAACCAACCAGGCAGTAAGATATTGAACCAGCCGAAGAGTCCCCACGACGAGAAACGCAGCCCGTCGAACTCGTGCAGGAATGCTGCGAGTGTCAGTGCGGACTGGCGGCGGCCGTTGATCTCCATCAGGTGGTTGAGCCCACTCCAGTCACCGTAGAGAACAATATTGCGCCAGAACCACCAGCCAGCAAGCGCCAGTGCCGGCAAGCTGACAAAGAGCGTTGCCTCTCCTAGCAGCGACCAGCGCCGGCGGCGCCACGCCAGCAATAGCAAGACAAGAGCGCTTAGCGGCACCAGGCCGAGCCCCTGCAATTTACTCAGCGCTGCGGCACCCAGCGCCACACCCAGCACAGCCCATTCCCACCAGCGCACCGAGACATCCGCCGGCTTGACCAGCAGCCGTGCCAGCCAGAAGAGTGTCACAGTGCTGGCCGCAATGACGGCATTGTCGTTGCTGAAAGACGCGCTGAGGAAAAGAAACTGTGGAATCGCGGCGACAAGAGCCATTGCCAATAGAGGCAGCACCCTGCGCGCCGGGAACGCCAGCAGTGCCAGCTGCCAAGTCGACCAGAGCGTCACTGCGCCCAGCAACAGTGACAGCCATCGCCCCACGTGCAGCGCCAGGTTGGCGCCTTGCAGCGGCTGCCAGCGACCCGAATAGAGCATGAAGTTCTTGTTACCTGGATAGAGCGGGTCGCCGATGTTGGCACGCGGATTACGCACGGCCTTCGTGTCAAAATCAGCTTGGTCGATGCCAGCAGTAAGCCAGCCTGCCGCCAGATAGTAGAGCGGCGCCTGACTACCCTCCTGCGCCCACGGCCCCTGGTTGGCAGGGTCCTGGACCGGCAGGCCGTTGCCTTGAGCAATGTGGCGAGCAAAGCCGTAGTGGAATGGCTCATCCGGTGTCTCGAAGGGTGGCACAACCAGACTATAGGCAATGCCAACAGCCAGGAAGAGAGCCAGAATCAGCCAGGCCCAACGCTGGTCGGACTGTCTGACGTGGACTTGATTGACAGTCCCGTTTATGGTGCCTCCGTTCATGGCGTCTCCACAGGGAAGATCGCCGTCACTCCGTCGCTGTCGATAGTGCCACCATCCAGCTGCGTGACGGAAAGTTTCTCTTGTGTCTCGGCATCATACACTTGCAGCATGTAGAAACGAGGGGCACCAGCCACTGGCACAGCGGTGAAGGGCGGAAACTCGACAAACTCCATGATCGTCTTGCCAGGATCCCAGTAAAGTGTAGGAATGTCACCTTCGTACGGCTCGCGCTCCACCAACGCCAACGTCACGCGCTCGCCGCTTGAGCGCTCCTCCACCAGACTCCAACGGTAGCGATAGCGACGGTCAGGCTTGCTGATGGCCTGCCAGTAGAGGCGCAATTGTGAGGGTAGATTCGGTGCGACCGCAGCACCGGCATCGTAGCCGACCAGGCGGATCAGATCACCGAACGCAGCAGAGGCTGGCTGCATCACAGCGGATGGCGGTTGTTCGAAGACCGGGATCTGCGGCAGGTAGAGTTGGGCGCGCAGCGTAGAATGGCTGAAAAACTCGGCATCGCGCACACGCAGGAAGTTATTGCGCAGCCAGGTCTCCATGGCACCGTCCAAGTCGAAATAGGGGTGTGTGCCCGACTTTACGACCCACACCCGATCGTACTGCCTACCTAACTCTTGCAGCCACGCATAGGTCTCGTCAAAAGAGCGGTTGAGCAAGGGCAGGCCGTAGATGCCCAGTGGAGCGCCTGCGCCCATCGCTGCACGCACAGACTGCATGGGCAAATAATAGTCGAAGATGCGCCACGACGATGGCGGATAGTAGAGCACAGCGTCCCCCGGCATGATGCGCCCCTTCATGTACTCACCCAGCCGCGTGTAGTCGTCCTTGGCATACAGTTCCTGCGTGTGATAGTTGACTGTGCTGTAGCCGATCGCCACGCAAAAAATAATTGCCAGCAGCGCACCCGCCCAGGCCCGCCAGCGATAGAGCAACGCAATCCCTGAACCGGTCAACAACAGAAATGGCCCAACCAGCAGGCCCAAGTGGCGCGCATTCATATAGAGTGGATGAACGCGGTCGAGCAGCAGCACGAGAGCGACGGGCATAAGCAGCGCAGCAGGCAGAATCCAGCCGCCGCTTGCCCAAGCTGACTTGGAGCGGAGCGACCAGGCTGTAGCGACCAG
>CAIRNL010000047.1 GCA_903879975.1 uncultured Chloroflexota bacterium
CAGCGCAAAGAGAATATAGCGTACGTAGTTGAACTCGAACTGGCTGCCAAGCATGTCGAGTTGGATGGCGGTGATCGCCGTGGCGCGGTCCAGCAACGTGATGAGGGCGGCACCCAACAGCGCCCCGCGCATATTGCCCAGCCCCCCTAAAACGATCATCACCCAGATATCGAGCGTCAGGCCGACGACGTAGTCGTTGGTGCTGGCAAAACCCACGTTGGTGACAAAGAAGACGCCGGCCATCGCTGCCATGGCTGAGCCGACGATCATGACGCTGGCGCGCGTGCGCGCCATGGGTTTGCCCAGGCCGCCAGCAACCTCGCTGTTCTCGCGCATAGCCTTGAGCATACGGCCATAGGGGGATCGCGCCAGCCGCTGCGCGAACCAGAAACACAAGCCTGCGGCGAGTAGCGTCAGGCCCGTAAAGGCCGCTGTGCGCAGCAGGGGCGTCGGCAGCCACAGGAACGGCTGCGAGATACCAGATAGTCCGTTGTGCGCACAGATGATAGGCTCCGTGCCACGCACGACGATACGCACCACTTCACTCGCAGCCAAGAGCACCAGCCCAAGAAACCACTCGTCTTTGAGTCGCAGCGCCGGGTACGCCGCCAGATAACCGACCAACCCGCCGATGGCCGCCGCAATCAGCAGCGTAATCAAGAAGTTGGTCAGGCCGATGACGGGCAACGTGCGCACGATCTCGGTGCGCAATTGCAGCGCTTGACCCAGATTCGCACCGCATGGATAGAGTGCTTCCTGGCCGGCCAGCAGCGGCATGAGCCGCGTGTAGGTAACGCCGGCAGTATAGGCGCCGATAGAGACAAAGAGTGCCTTGCCAAAATTGGGGACACCGCCCAACCCGTACTCCAGATTGAGGCTGAGCGCGATCATGGCGGTGATACCGAATGTCGTCAGCAGAGAGAGCAGAGTGGCGACTGGGTCGAGGCTCACGCCTTGCCTCCTTCGGCGGAGCGGCCGAGACCGGCAAAGCCCTGCGGCCGGATCAGCAACACCAGAATGATCATCAAGAAGGGAATGGCGGGCTTGAAAGAAAAATCAAGCCCAAACCACTGGTTGAGCAGCAGCATGATCGTGTTCTCACCGAACGCAACGATGTAGGCACCGATGATCGTGCCAACAAAGCTGCGCATGCCGCCCAACACCGCCGCAGCGAAGACTGGCAACAGGATCAGCCAGCCGACGAGTGGATCGACGAAGGTATAGAATCCCCACAGCGCACCGGCTATGCCGGCCATGCCGCCCACCAACAGCCACGTCAGGTCGACCACGCGATCGACGGGTAGGCCGATCACACGTGCCATCGTTTCGTTGTCGGCCAGGGCACGCATCTGTCGGCCGAGGCTGGTGAAGTTGAGCAGCAGGCTGAGTAGGACGACCAGGGCGATGCTACTCGGCACGACCCAGACAAAGATATTCGTCAGGCGCAGCGCACCGAGGTCCAGTAGCACCGCCAGGGGGATCTGGATGCGCTTATCGAAGAGATCGAAGCTGTCGGCAAAGAGAAAGAGCGTGTAGCGAATGATTAACCCGACGGCAAACGATGAAAGAATCAGCACGTAGGTGGACGCACGTTGGCGCTGCAGCGGGCGGTAGACCGCGCGGTGGGCCAGCCAAGCAAGCAGCGCCGACGCTGGGAAGGCCAGGCCGATGGCGATCAGGGGGGTGTCGGTCACAAAGAGCGAGACGACCAGCGCCGTATACGCCCCCAGGGTGATGAACTCAGCGTGTGCAAAATTGGGCAGCTTCACGACCGCCATGGTCAGCGTGAGACCCACTGCCATCAGCGCATAGAGGCTGCCCACCTGCACAGTGGTAACTAACGAATCGATCAGTTGGGCAAGCGTCACAGATAGCCTGAGTCCTCGCATGTTGCCGGCTGGGTCGCACGCTGAAAAAGGGCGGCCGGTTGCGTTGTCAAGTCGATCGGCACAGCGCCACAGGAGCACACTGCCCCTATCGATAGAGGGCACGCTATTTTGCCTCCTGTTTCACTGCACTGCCCAAAGATTATAGCCACTGGCTGCCTGATAGACAAGCGGGCTGATCAGGGTGGGGGTATTCGCAGCCATCAGGGGTATGCCAGGTGCCCCTCACGTGAAACACACCCTGTCTTGACGCCTGTGGGTGCAATTCAGATTGGGGGTAAGCTGGCCCAAACGGGAAGCAGACCTGGCGCTTACGACGCACTTGCGGCCAGTTCCCGCTTGTTGTATAGTGCAGCACACTGGTGTTGGGTCCGAATGATCCAGCGCCAGTTGACCGGTGTCTTCCACCGGTGCAATCACGCCAACCCATCACCGATTTGCATTCGACGAAGGAGTGCTGACATGAAAAGGACTTCCTGGACACTGCTTGCCATTTTGTTGTTGAGCCTGGTGCTGTCGGCGTGCACGACAGTGCAGGCACCCGCCGCTGCTGGCCCACAGACCTACACGCTGGGCATTGCCCTTCCCTACACGGGCGCGCTCGGCTCGTTTGGCACCGATTTCCGCAAGGGCGTCGAACTAGCCGTGGAGGAGATGAACGGCCAACTGGAGGCTGCTGGCTCCAACGTGCGCTTCCAGACAGCCAGCGCCGACACCGAAGGGACGCCTGACGGCGCACTCAAGGCAGTCCAGACAGTTGTACAGACCAGCGGCGCCAAGGTTGTGATCGGCCCGCTGACGACCAGTGAAGTGCTCGGTGCTAAGCAGTTCGCCGACGAGAACGATGTCGTCATCGTGGCCCCTGCTTCCAGCGGCATCCCGGGTGCGATTGCGGGCGACAATATCTTCCGTGTCATGTATCCGCCGGACACGTACGCCGCCCGCGCCTTCGCCGAGATTGCCGGCCGCCGCGGTTACCAGAATATCGTGGCGCTTGTCGTGGATGATCCGTTTGGCAACGGCCTCATCGATCTCTTCACCACGCTCTTCCAGGAGAAGGGTGGCAGCGAAGTTGCGGTCGTCAAGTACGCACCGGAACCGGCTGATCTCTCCGGCGAGGCGAGTAAACTGAGCGCCGAGGTCGAACGCCTGAGCGCAGCAGGCTCTACGGCAGTCTTTGCGGTAGCCTTCCTGGGCGACGCGCAGAAGCTGTTGCAGCAGGCCGTCACCGATCCGAACCTGGGCGCCGTCGACTGGCTCGGCATCGAGAATCTCGTCAATCCTGACATCCTGGCCGACTCGGCCCATGCCGAGTTCCTGGCAAACGTCGGATTGACGTCGGTCTCCTTCGGTGATGCGCAGAATCCCAACACGCAGCCTTTTATCGACGCCTTCACGGCCAAGAACGGTGCAGCGCCCGGCCCCTTCACGAATTACGCCTATGATGCAGCCAACATTGCCATGATCTCAATGCTGTCAGCGGGCAACGATGGCAAGGCAGTGAAGTCTATGCTGCCTTTCATCTCCAATCACTACATCGGCACAGCCTTCCAGGCCTATCTGGACGGGAACGGTGACCAGGCGATTGCCTACTACACGATCTTCGCGGTCAACTCTGAAGGGACCGAGTTTGTCCCGATCGGCGACTATGATGGCCAGACCGACGCCGTGACGTTGGACGAATAAGGCCAGGGAAGCGCAGAGCGCAAGGTGACAGGATGAGCATCACTCGCTCACCTTGTCACCTTGTCCCCTGCTCAGCGGATCGCATCCCTTCTTCCTGCAGGTTCCAACAGGATCGATGCAATGACGGACGATGAATTTGATTTGTACGATCTGACGATTATCGTCGAAGCAATTGAGGGAAACTGTACATGCAGTATGACGGTGGGGGACTGTTTCTATCTGCGAGGCGGCAAGTTGTCACTGCCGCAGGCAAAGGATTTCTGCGTCTATGCCATCCAGGCTGCCCTGCCACTGCTGCCGGCAAAACAGCGCCACAATCACCCTGCTGACTGGATGGAGACCGATAGCCGCGTCACATGCCCCGATCCGGCCTGCCGACTGATCATGCGCATCGATCGCAGCGGTGAACGGCGCCTGCGCCACGATGATGTCAGCCCGATTGCCTGGGAATCGGTCCGGCAACCGCCGACAGCGTGAAGCCAACGGCGCCTGTACGGCGGTTGGGTAGCCCACGAATCGATCATTTGCTGCGATCCTGGCCACTTTGCCGGCTGCAGCCAGGCCGCTATCTGCGCCAACCAACCCGCTAGGACACATAGACTTAAGTCAGTCGGTAGTTACGGAGCAGCGCAGCATGTAGAGCGATTTGCCAAATCGCTCTACAAAACCGCCGGCCTATTTGGGCCCATCTGTCTAGGACGCAGGTTCGGTCACTTTGCAGGTGGGGTCATACGGCGTGTCGTCGAGGAATGTACGCCACTCCTCCTGTGTCAGCTGGTGCGTCGTCATTGCACAGAGATGGAGCTGCCAAGGTGGAGGCTCCAGGCGCCAGCGTTCGGCCCGCATGTCGGTACTGGCGAGGTAGACATATGCGCCATCAGGGCTGACGGCAAAGGCCTCGGTTTCTAGGCCAGTGCGCAAGGCCGGCCCCAACGGGGTTCGTGATGCAATGTCCCAGATCATCACGCTCCCATCCCCTCCTAGCGAGAGAAGACTCTTTCCCTGGTGCGGCGGATAGAATGCAAGTCCCCAGATCTGTGCCTCCTGCCCTAGACTGGGTTTCCCGATCGGTTGGCCCGTAGCCAGGTTCCAGAACTTAATGGAGTTGTCGCTGCTGCCCGATATCAAGGTACTGCCGTCAGATGAAAAGAGCAGCGACGTCACCCACGAATCATGAGACAGGGGCGAATCGCCCGGCAGATCGATTGCCTCCAGACAGGCTTGGGCGAGATTGGATGTATCCCACAGGCGGATTGCGCCGTCTGTTCCGCCGGATGCCAGGGAATTGCCATCGGGGGCAAACGCTAAAGTCAGCGCCCAACCCTCATGTGTTCCCTTCTTGGAACAGAGCAGTTTGCCAGAGTCTGCGTCCAGGATTGTGACAGTTCCCTGAAAGTCACCGGTGGCTACATAGCGACTATCCGGACTGAAGGCCAGCCCAATCAGTACCGTTTCACCTGGCAGGACAATCGGCTCACGATGCGGCATCCGTCGAGCCACATCCCAGATCACGGCCATGTTGCCGGCATCTACCGTGGCCAGTTTCATCCCATCCGGGCTGAAGGCAACCTGGATGATCGCCCGCTCGTGCGGCAGGGAGAGTTCGGCCAGGTTCGCACCTGTGCGAGCATCCCACAGGAGACTTCGCTTGTCGATCCCCGCAGTGGCAACCAGAGTTCCATCTGGGCTGAGAGCCACAGAACGGACACGGTCAGTGTGCCCGTCAAAGGACAGGTGATCGGCGAGATTCCAACGGATGATCCCGCCGCCCGTAGTGCCTGAATAGAGCATATCGCCTTGGGGGCTGAAGTACAGGCTGCGCACCCAGTTGCTATGCCCGACCAGCGGCTCACCGATGGGTCTGTCGTTGCGGAGGTCGTAGAGAAAGATGCGCCGGTCAAAGCCGCCCGTCGCCAGAACACGTCCATTGGGGTGAAAGGCGACCGAGAGCACGCGCCCTCCATGATCGGTGAAAGGCGCGTGCAGCAGTTCGCCGCTGCTGCTCTCCCACAGGCGCACCGTCCCATCCGAACTGGCTGTCGCAATGCGCGTCCTATCCGGGCTGTATGCCACCTGATTGATGTTCGAGGCATGGCTACCCAGCCGGACTCCGGTCTCCGTTCCTGTCGCCACATCCCACAGATTGACGCCGCGTTCGATACCAAGATCGCTTTCCAAATCCTTAGTGATCGCAACAATGGTCCCATCGGGGCTGAGGTATGCAGTTTCGCGATAATCTGGAATTGTGAAGCGGGATTTGTCGGACTGGCTGCGCACATCCCACAGAACGAACGTGCCGGTGTAGCCCTCGCTCTGGGTGATGCCCTCTTCTCCCGAAATCTTGAGTGCCAACGCATCGTTGCTGGCTGTGAACTGGACGCTGTTGATTTCGCGCCCTTCATCAGTTTCGAAATCTGCAACGATCTCACCTGTCCTGTTGTCCAATATCCGCAGCCGGTTGCCCTCGGCGGTTGCCAGCAGCGAACCATCCAAGCTCAAGGCTGCTCCAGTCAAATCGGTTGTTGGGAGAAGTGTGCGTATCGGCCTGGCCGATGCATTGTCCCAGACAACAACTTCGGTCTTGGAACCGAGGGTGTTGAGCGTCAGAAGTTGGCTTCCGTCTGCCGAGCGTGTGATTTGCCGGATTTCGCCGGAACCATTCTCAAAAAAACGATCGAGCAGCGCGTGGATAGGAAAATTGGCCAGAAACGTGGTGCGATCCTCGGGCAGTTCCAGGCGGGCCAATGCTTCTGCACTCAACAGGAGAGCCAGGTTCGTATCGTCATCGGCCAGATTCGTTGCTTGGGCAGCCAGTTGGCGCGCCAACGCCTCTTTTGCCGATTGCTGGGCATTACTGCCTTGGACTACTGCTGCGATCGCTGCAACGACAGCCAGCACCAAGGCCGCTGCCATGCCGATTGTCAATAGGCGCAGACGCTGCTGCGCGTTGCGCTCCTGCTCAGCGCGGCCATGCTCCGCTTCGGCACGTAGGTGTTCGATTCTCGCAATTTCCTGTACCCGCTCTAATTCGAGCCGCTGCGCCTGCTCGGCAGCCGCACGTTGGGCAGCCTGGTTCGCCAGGCTGGCATCGATATAGATCTGCTCCACTTCGCTCAGTTCTGCGCGCCGTTGGCTTGCCCACTGTTCAGCTTCACTGAGCAGCAGGCCACGCAGGAGCGCATCCGGCTCACGGCCACTGGCCGCCCACTGCTGTACATTGGTGCGCAGACGCTGTTGCCAGCGGCGAAATTCGCGATCTTCGTCCACCCATTGTCGAAGGCGACCCCAGTTCCGGGTCAACGCTTCGTGGACCAGCTCAACGCTGTCCTCGTTGAGATTGCGCCCGGTGACGACCAGCCGCAGATCGGCCAGCCGCCGCGCCAGCAACCAGATTTCTTCACCGAGTTCCGTTCGCGCCGCTGGGCGCCGCGTGTCGCCTGTTTCGTCTCCAGGGTGTACGAGCTGAACGAACAGTCGCCGTGCCAGCATCTGCTCCGTAGGCAGCAGCTGACTGTAGAGCGAATCGGCGTAGCGTGCGAGCGCTCCGCCGACACTGCCAATGGCATCGTACGCATCGTGCGTCAGCCTGTTGCCCTCGCGGTGCAGCCACAACTCTGAAAGGGCGAACTGCAGCAGAGGCAGGTTGCCGGGTTCATCGCCCACGTCGTCCAGCAGACGTTCGATCAAGCCCACCTCGAAGGTCACCCCGCGATTGCGCGCCGGTTCCTGAATGGCGCGACGCAACTCGTTGCGATCCATCGGGCCGAGAATCAGGCTGCTGCGCTGTAGCAGATCGGTAAGCGGGCGGTATGTCAATGCCTGGCTCACAAAGTCTGCACGCAGCGCTCCTATGATGGAAATGGGCGGTGCATTCGCTGTATTCTCTTGAATTGTGTGATGGAGCAAATCGAGAAACGCACGGCGGACATCTGCTGCCTGGCACAGCGTGAAGAGTTCTTCAAATTGGTCGACGCACAGCAACGCCCGTGCGCCAGCCGGTATCGAAATGTAGTCTGTAATCCGCGCCCCCGTACTCTGAAGCTGTGTCGCCAACACCGTGGCATCAGCCCGTGCATACGTGCTGCTGGCCATCGCCTGTGCCAACGCGACAAACGGATCTGAGCCGGGCCGGCATTCAATCACTGCCCACGGGGAGGTAAGCTGTGGCCAGGTAGATTCGCCTTTCCCGGGTGTGAAGCGCGCAAGCAGATTTGGCAGCAGGCCAGCGCGCAGCAGCGAGGATTTGCCGCTACCTGACGGCCCGACAATCACAACAGCGGGTCGTGTGAGCAGGGTCTGCTGCAGATGGTCGATCACGGCCTCGCGGCCAAAATAGTCGGCCGCATCGATGATACCAAACGCATGCAGACCCTTGTAGGGAATATTCAGTTTGGGGTCTGGCTCTGCCGGAATCGTGCCTGCTTGGATCTGGCTAAGGAGCGCAAGTGTTTCGGGAGACGGCTCAACCCCAAATTCTGTTTTCAGTATGCGCTGGCAAATCTCAAACTGCTGAAGGGCAGCGCTACGCTGGCTATGGCGCGCCAGTAGGCGCATGACCCGTCGATGCGTCTCTTCATCCCACGGTTCGATCTCGAGACGCCGTGCAAAAAAATGGTGGGAGCGCTCCAGATCACCGCGCCGCTCATAGTAGCTGGCCACTGCCTCGAACGCGACGAGTGCATGGATATGCAGTGACTGCTGGTGCGCCGTTCGCCACGCCTCGAAATCGGCGGCATCCGGCACCGTCAGACTAGAGAGAAAATCGCCTGAATAGAGATCGGCAGCTGACTCCAGGCGTCCGATACATTGTGGGCAGGCATCAAGCCGGCGATGCATGTGCATTTTAGTCGATTGGATCAGCTCTGAGAAGAGAGCCGCATCGATCCAGTGCGCGCTGGCCATGTTGAAAGACACATGTTGCCGCGTGACTGTCAGGTACTCTGCATCGCTGTTATCTTCGGGGTTGCCGCCCAGGGGCAGACGGAGTTGTTGCCGCAGCACGTAGAGAGCCTGGCGCAGATTCTGATGTGCCGCCTGTTGATCGGATTCGGGCCACAACATCGTCGCCAGTTGCTCGCGCCGATGGGGGCGGGAGTTCTCCATAGCGAGATAGGCCAGCAAGGCTTTGGCCTTGGCCGTCTCGATGGTTGGCTCGCGTTTGTCGTCCAATGTGACGTGGAATGTGCCAAGAAAATGCAGGTAGAGCATCTTGGATGACCAGATATCAACGACTGATTGTTTGGTTGCTTGGTGAGCAAAGCTTTGCAGAGTTCGGGTCAATCAGTATTGTAAATCACTCGGTGTACTCTGTAAAGAGCCTTTTTTTGCCGCTGCATTGTGGCGCTGTGCGCAGCGTGATATACTCGAACTACGTCGATTGGGGTCCGAAAGATGTTCCATGTAGATTGCTGGCCGTGTGCCAGTCGAGGAGATCTGGCTGATGATCATTCACAACGCCACCGTCGTGACTTTCGACGGCGAAAACCGGGTCATTGAGGATGGCGCCGTCCGCTACGACGATGCCACGATCGACGATGTGGGGCATAGCCTGGAGGTGCTCGCCCGATATCCCAATGACGAGCGTTGGGACGTAGGGGGCCTGCTGCTCATGCCGGGGCAGATTTGTGCACACACCCATTTCTACGGCGCGTTTGCGCGCGGTATGTATATTCCTGGTTCGCCGGCCAAGGATTTCCCTGAAATTCTGCATAAGCTGTGGTGGCCCCTGGACAAAGCACTCGATCTGGACGGGGTGCGCAGTTCGGCGGAGGTCTGCCTGGTCGATGCCATCCGCAACGGGACGACGACCCTCATCGATCACCACGCCAGCCAGCGCGCCATCGACGGCAGCCTCGATGTGATCGGCGCAGCGGTGCTGCAGAGCGGGCTACGCGCAGCGTTGTGCTATGAGGTGACCGACCGCGATGGCAGTGACGCAGCCCAAGCGGGCATCCGGGAGAATGTGCGCTTCCGCCAACGCGTGGAGCGCACGCGCAACGAACACCAGGGGCGCCTGGCGGCTACCTTCGGCCTGCACGCCAGCCTGACGCTCAGCGACGCCACCCTGGCCAAGTGCGCCGGCGAGGCGAGCCGCTTTCACATCCACGTGGCCGAACATCCAGCCGACGAGTATGACAGCATCGAAAAGTCGGGCCAGCGCGTGGTAGAGCGGCTCCATGGCTTCGGGATTACCGGCCCGGAGAGCATCATGGCCCATTGTATCCATGTGGACACATGGGAGACCGTGCTGCTGGCGGAAACCGGCACGTTTGTCAGCCACCAGCCGCGTTCCAACATGAACAACGCTGTGGGTGCTGCTGAGATCGTGCCCATGCTGCGGCATGGGATGCGCGTCTGCCTGGGCAACGACGGCTTCAGCAACGACATGTTTGCCGAGATGAAGGTGGCGGATATGCTGCAAAAAGTGGCGCATGGCGACCCACGGTATCTGGGCGCCGACAAGGTGATCCAGATGGCTGTGCATCACAATCGCATGCTGGCCAGTATCTTCTTCGATAGGCCGGTCGGCCTCATTGCACCCGGCGCCTACGCAGACCTGATCCTGCTCGACTACTATCCGACCACGCCGCTCAGTGCCGCAAACCTGCCCTGGCAGATCCTGTTCGGCATCAGCGGGGGGCATGTGCACAGCACAATCGCGCAGGGCAGGATGCTCATGCGCAATCGAGAGTTGCTCACGGTCGACGAAGAAGCCGTCGCAGCGGCCAGCCGCACCGCCGCTGCTGCGACATGGAAACGATACGCAGCCATGTTTTGAGTCGGGAGCGAAATTTGTGGACGGCAACAGCGTGATCCTGCGCAATCCCCTGCAGGGCGCAAAATGCCACCTGCAACTCAGCAAAAGGTGTTCCATACGCAATGGATAAGGATTACGATGCGCTCAAGGCCGGCTATGAGAGCCTCCTGGCGCAGGTAGAAGAACTGCGTATCGCCAACGAAGAGCTGAAGCGCGCCGCCAGCACCAAAGACGATTTTCTGGCGGCCATGGGCCATGAACTGCGCACCCCGCTCAACGCTGTGCTCTCCCTTTCACGCGTGCTGCGCGATCAGCTGAGTGCCGTGCTGACCGATCACCAGCGCCAGTCCTTCGAGGTCATTACGGAAAGTGGCCAGCATCTCCTGGCCCTGATCAACGATATTCTGGACCTGTCCAAAGTGCAGGCCGGGATGATGACGCTCGACATCGAGACGGTGCAACTCGAAGTGTTGTGCGCCAGCGCGCTGAATATGGTCCGGCAAATGGCAGCGCAGAAGCACCTGCAGCTGCTGGAACAATATGACGCACGGGTACAGACGATCCAGGCCGATCCGCTCCGCTTTAAGCAGATTTTGGTCAATTTGCTGAGCAACGCCGTGAAATTTACACCCGAGGGCGGCTGTGTCGGTGTAGAAGTCAGCGGTCGGCCGGACGAGCACGCCGTGACCGTCACCGTATGGGATACCGGAATCGGGATTGCCGCTGCAGACCTCGACCGCCTCTTCAAGCCGTTCGTCCAGATCGATAATCCCATGTCCCAGTTGTATGCCGGCACCGGTCTAGGGCTTGCCCTCTCGCAACGCCTGGCCAACCAACATGGCGGCGAGATCTCGGTCAC
>CAIRNL010000048.1 GCA_903879975.1 uncultured Chloroflexota bacterium
CTCACTGCTGCGTACTGCGCAGCGCGAGCGCGCCGACGCCTTCTTCAAGGCAATGATCGTGAGTGCGCTGGGCTTGAACAACGGGCGCATCGATGCGCGACGCGAAATTCCAGAAAACTCGCGCGCCGAGTATCCGCTCTGCTACACATCAGAACCGCACCTCTTCTTCCTCTTTGCGCTGACTGAGAGCGCCGACCGCATGCCGGTAGGGTTGTGGCTAGCGCCGTCGCATCTGGTGCGGCTGGACGATCGTTTCATTGAGAAGGACATTCGCGAGTTCTACGCGACGCTACTGCGCTACCATGCGTTGGCCTATGGCTACACGCCTGCGCCGGCACGCTATGCCGACGCTGCGGCGGTAGCGCCTGGCCTGCTTGCGCGGGCACTGGCGCAGCATCGCATCAACCTACGCGAGCTGATCCGCAGCGCGGTGACGACGTGCGATCTGCTGTATCTGCATGCCGATTACACTGCAGAGGAAATGATCGGGGAGTTGAAGGCAGGGTTGAAGGTGTAGATAGGAGCTACAGTGTGTGGCATGAACCATCCCGACCCTGTGTTGTCCGCCCACGCCCTCAAAGCCCGCCTCTGGCGCACCTGGTCTCCCTTCTTTGCCCGCCACGGCAGCTTCACGGCTGCACAACTGGCTGCGATCCCGCCGCTGCTCGACGGCCAGAACGTGATTCTCTGTGCGGCAACGGCCAGTGGCAAGACCGAAGCTGCACTGGCGCCACTCATCGAGCGCCACCTGCCGCCCGAGCGCGCCGGCTCTCGACTGACGCTCCTTTACCTATTGCCTACCCGCGCGCTGATCGCCGACATTGCCAACCGGCTGGATGCGCCGCTGGAACGGTTGCGCGTGCGCCTGGCAGTGAAGACCCACGACCTGGACACGTTTGACCGGCGCCAGCCTGCCGACTTGTTGCTGACCACGCCCGAATCGCTCGACGCGCTGCTGGCGACGCAGCCGAGGGCACTGATCCACGTAGCCGGCGTGGTGCTCGACGAACTCCACGTGCTCGACAGCGCGGCACGTGGCGACCAACTCCGCGTGCTGCTCAACCGGCTGCGCCAGGTGCGCGCTTTTGCCCTGCAGGCCGGCGATGCTGCGGACAGTGCGATCCAGTACGTCGCCCTTTCTGCCACCCTGACTGACCCGGCTGCCGTCGCCGCCCGCTACTTCCCACTGGCTCAGGCTATCGCCGTGCCTGGCGGGCGGGCGCGCCAGATCGACCTACTGCCGCTGGCGCCCGATTCATCCATTGCGCTGGTGGACTTCTTGGCAACCTTTGCAGCACGCGGCTGGCGCAAGGCGATTGTCTTCTGCAACACGCGCGCCGAAGTGGAGGCCTATGCCGCCGCCATTCGGCGCGCGAATTCCCCCTTCGGCCAGCAGGTATTCGTCCACTACTCCAACCTGGAACGCCTGCGCCGCCATGAAATCGAAGCGCAGTTTGCCCAGGCAGGTTCTGCGATTTGCTTTGCCAGCAGCACGTTGGAACTGGGCATCGACATTGGATCTATCGACGCTGCGATCCTGATCGGTGCACCGGGTAGTGCGGCTGCCTTTACCCAGCGCATCGGCCGCGCGGGCCGCCGGCAGCAGACGATCCAGTCAACCTGTTTCTATCGTACGCCGCTGGAAGAAGCGCTCCTGCGCTCGCTAGTCGCTGCGCCCGAACCTGTCCCCGCCCCAGCTCCTTTTCGTGCATCGGTGGCAGTCCAGCAGATTTTCAGCCTGCTACTGCAAAGCCCGACCGGAACACTGCGGTTGTCGCCGCTGGTCAGCCTATTTGCCGATCTGTTGACGCCCGCTGATCTCGAATCGATCCTCGGTCGACTGCAAGAAATGCGTTACCTAGCCACGGCGCGTGGGGGTGAATGGCGTGCGGGAGACCGACTCAAACAACTGGTCGATTGGCAGGCATCCGAACATGCGCCGCTGAGCCTCTACAGCAACATCCAGAATCGGCCAGCGACGCTCAAAATTCGCGACCAGGCCAGCCAGGAAGTGATTGCTGCCGTCGATCCGTTGTGGATGAGTCGCGATGTGCTCACGTTGGAGGGACGTCCACTCGACGTGAACTGGTTCGACGGCGAGGCGCTGTGGGTCACGCGCCGAGGCCATATCGGCGAACATACCAAGCTACCCTTTTTGTCGGCGCGCCAGTTATTGAGCTTCGAACTGGCCCAGGCACTGCCACTTACGCTGGGGCTGGCGCCAGGCGATGCGCCGCTGGTGGAGACAGCCGAAGGTTGGCTGCTCTTTCACTGGCTGGGGGATGTCTACGGCCAGGCGATGCTCGCCCTGCTACGCCCGCATCTGGCCATGAGCGAGTCGCCACAGCCTGGCCTGGCCCTGCTCCTGCGCGAAGAGCCCACTGCGTTGCCCGCCATCAGCATTGAGCAGACCATGCGCTATCTCGCCGAGCACGTGCGCCAATATGAGGGAACGCTGTCGCTTGGGGCATATCAACATCTGCTGCCGTGGCTGCTGCGTCAACGTAGCGTGGTCGAGCAGTTTGATGTAAAGAGATTTGTACAAGCCATCGTGGCGTTGCGACAGCGGCGCGCTGCCGAAGAGACAGCCCAGAACCTGGCCCATTTGATTAGCGAAGGGGACTGGCCGTAGCCACGCCGGCCACATAGTGGGCGGCAATGCTCCTGTAGAAGGGGAGGATGCGTGCCCTGCACCCGGGGCGACGCCTTTCACCTTCTCACCAGAAGGGCGTCACATCTTGCGTCTGCCAGCTGCGCGGATCGGCTGTGTCACCCCATGTCGCGCTGCGCTCACCCTGCGCGCTCTTGCGCATGGACAACTGCCCATTTCGACTGGCTGTTCGATAGCCCGGGTGTCCCTCACCCACCGGCAGCCCGTGCTCGATGAGCGCCAGTTTCTCGCGATGGATCTTGCTCGGATGTCCACCGAAGCGAGAGAGGGCAAACAGGCTGATATCGTGGCGACTCTGCTGGCGTTCGGCCAGATCGGCCAAAATTTCACCGATGACGCTTGCGAACTTGTAGCCGTGACCCGAGCAGGCCGAGGCAAAGCTCACCTGGGGGAACTCGGGGTGCAGATCGACGATAAAATGGCCATCAGGCGCGTTGGTGAACATGCACTCTTTGAGGGTCATCGTCGGGCCGGTCGCATGTGGAAAGTAGCGTGCGGCAAAATCACGCAGCATCTCCTCGTCCTTACGGTGCGGGTTCCGCCTGATCTCATGCGGCCGGCCCTGCTCCTCGAAATGATGGTATTTGCCGAACTTGAAACCGGGCACGCCAAAGACGGGAAAGCCGTAGTAGCGTCCTTCCTCCACCAGGCAGTTGAAGACCGGAAAGTTGTCAAGCCGGAAATACTCGGGCCGTTCGGGCTGCATCCAGATGAGCACCTGCAACTCGGGTGTAGCCAGGCCGTGCAGCCACGGCATGAGATCGCTGTTCCACGAACCAGCCGTGAAGACGAGCGAATCGGCGGTATAGGTGGCACGATCGGTCGTGACACGCACACCGTCGCCGTGCGGCTCCCAGCCGAGCACCGTCTCGCGGCCATGAATTTCGGCGCCGAGAGCCATGGCCGCGTTGACATAGCTGATCACGCAGCGCTCAGGGGTGAGAAAGCCGCCGTCTTTCTGGTAGAGCGCCATAATATCCTGCGGCAGGCGATAGCCGGGGAAGCGCCGACTCAGTTCGATGCCGGTCAGTACCTCATGGTCGATCCCCATCTGTACGACAGAGCGGAAAGACCCCTTGAAAACCCAGGAGTCGGCTGGTCCGGCGTCGATGGAGCCGATCTTGTAGAGCAGCCGCTCGCCGCTCACGCGCTCGATCTCTTCCCAGAGCTCATAGGCACGCTTCAGCAGCATCACATACGACGGGTGCTCGTAATAGGCCAGGCGAATGATGCGCGTATAGCCGTGTGAGGATCCCTGGTCGTGCGGAATATCGAACTGCTCAATGCCGAGCACACTCTGCCCGCGCTTGGCCAGCTCGTAGCAGGCGGCGCTGCCCATGCCACCCACGCCGATGACGATCGAGTTGTAATGTCGTGAGTATGCGTTCACGGGAAACTTCCTCTACCGGTGATGGGATTTGGCCCTCTTCGTGCCACTGTTTGATGCTTCAGCGTTGCCGCTCTCTGTCAGAGTACGGACGATACTGCCGCGCAGGCGGTTGCCGGCTGGGTCGAAGAAGGGGGTGGGCACGACCGTCGCCAGAGAGGGTCGGCCACCAACGACGACCATGACCCGTGCACCCGGCCACGAGTGGCTGACATCCAAATAGCCTAATGCCAGCATCTTGCCCACGCTGTGTCCCTTGGCGCTGGAGGTGACGCGGCCGATCTGCTGGTAGCCGGCCTGCTCGGCGTCAAATGTGGCACCGGCCTCACTGCCGACGTGGATGGTTTCCCGCCAACTCTTGACGTCAGCCACACTGTAGATAGGGTCGTTGAGGCCGGCAGGGATGGAACTATCGAGCTCCATCCCGACCCAACGCTCGCGCAAGCCGCGATCCTGTATGGCGAGCAGCGCATCGCGGCCGATGAAGTCCCGCTTGCCGAAATCGATCCAGCGGCTCAGCCCGACTTCGAAGGGGGTCTGGTCGCCATCGATATCAGGCCCAGCCAGTGGAAAGGCTTTTTCAATGCGCAGGCTCTGCATGGCGCCGACCCCATAGGGTAGCAGGCCGAACTCCCTGCCCTTGCGCTCCAGGAACTCCCAGAGGGAGACAGCCTCCTCAGCCGGTGCGTAGAGTTCATAGCCCAGTTCGCCCGTATAACCGGAGCGCGAGATGAGCAGCTCCGTATCGTTGATGTGGTTTGCAGCAAAGCGGAAGAACTTGAGCGCCAGCAGCGCTGTGTTGTCGGCCACAACCGACGTCAGAAAGTCACGCGCCTGCGGACCCTGCACCGAGACGAGCGCAACGGCGCCGCTGACGTCATTGACGTAGGCGCTCATCCCTGCTGCGTGTTCAGCGATCCAGCGGAAGCTGGTCTTGCGCGGGGCGCTGCTCGTCACGATCATGAAATGTTCGTCGCCAAACTTGTAGACGGTGACGTCATCCACGATGCGGCCATCAGGGCGGCACATGGTGGTGTAGCGCACCTGACCGGGATGCAGCTCATAGATATTGGCAACGACCAGCCGGCTGATGAGCCGCTCAGCGCCCGGCCCCTTGATGTCGACCTCACCCATGCTGGTCAGGTCCTGCATGCCTACATTTTTGCGCACGTTGAGGTGCTCTTCGGCGGGCGACGTATAGGCGAGCGGGAATAAATAATCGCCGCCGCCTTTGACCATACGCACTGCGCTGCGGGAATGAATTTCGTAGAGTGGGGATCGTCGTTCAGTCATCTAAATCCTCATCTTTTCCGAATTCGGCTGGGCTACATCACCGGCCAGGAAGTCATCGGTCGTGTCGATACCTACAAAGCGGCGTTCGATTGGGAGCCATCAGCGGATCGAGCGTCGGCTCCCGTTCCCTATTAGAATTCTGGTTTGATCTCCGCCTTACGGCGGGCTACAAAGTCGCGCAGTGCGCCGTCGATGGCTGGGTCGAGGGGCGGAGCTACGTAGCCAGCGAGCCATTGGCGATACTTCTCGTGTGCGCGCTGCTGAGCATCCTGCGAGCCTTCGGCCTGCCACTGCTCGGCTGAATTGTAGTCGAAGAGGCCGGCTCGGTAAAAGGCGGTGCGAAAGTTGCGCATGGTATGGTCGGTGCCCAGGTGATGGCCACCGGGCGCCACGGTGCGGATGCTCTCCAGCGCCATACCCTCCTCCGACAGGTCGAGCCCGCGCAGGAAGGTATGATACATGCCAAGCAGTTCGCAGTCGAGCACAAACTTTTCATAGCCGGCAGTCAGCCCACCTTCCAGCCAGCCGGCAGCATGCAGCACGAAATTGACGCGCGCCAGCACTGCGGGCAGCATCACCTGCACCGACTCGTACGCGCCCTGTGCGTCGGCGATCTTGGAACTGGTGAACATGCCGCCCGAACGGAAAGGCAGGCCGTGCAACCGCGCCAGCTGGGCGCTGACGATCAAAGCGATCTGGCTTTCCGGCGAGCCGAAGACTGGCGCGCCACTTTGCAGGTCGACGTTGGTCTGAAATGCGCCGTAGATGACCGGAGTGCCTGGCTCGATCATCTGTGTCAGCGTGATACCAGCCAGCGCCTCAGCGTTGAGTTGCGCCAGCGTGCCGCCTACCGCAGCAGGGGCCATTGCGCCTGACAAAATGAAAGGGGTGATGATCATGGCCTGGCGCGCTTTGGCGTAGACCTTGAGGGCGGACAACATGCGGTCATCCAGCCGGCGTGGGCTGGAGATGTTGATGAGCGACAGCAGCGCAGGCTGCTGCCGGATCGTCTCTGCACCGAAGACGAACTCTGCCATCCTGACGCTGTCTTCGGCGTTCGGCCCACTGGTAACCGACCCCATAAATGGTTTGTCACTGTAGCGGATATGGCTGTCCAGCATGTCCAGATGGCGTGTGTGCGTGGGCAGATCGGTCGGCTCCACCACGGTACCGCCCGAATGGTGGATGTATGGGCTCAGGTAGGCAAGCTTGACGAAGTTCTCAAAGTCGGTGAGTGTCGCCTCGCGACGCCCACGCGCCAGGTCGTAGACATAGGGTGGGCCATAGACCGGTGCAAAGGTAACATGCCTGCCACCGATCACCACGTTACGCTGCGGATTGCGCGCCAGTTGCGTAAACTGCGACGGCGCCTTACCGACATACTCGGCGATGAGCTTGCGGTCGAAAAAGACAGTCGATCCCTTGACCACGGCCCCATGCGCCCCAAGCACGGCCAGCGCCTCTTCGTCGTAGAAATCGATGCCGATCTCCTCCAGGATGAGCATGGACATGTCGTTGATCTGGTGCAGGGCATCTTCGCCGACCAGTTCGTAGACAGGCAGATTGTTGACGGGCTGCGCCATGGCCTGCGCGGTGCTGGCAGCCTGGCGTTCGCGGCGCTGTTCACGCCGGCGGGCGACGACACTCTGGTCGATCATAGATGTTTTCTCCACAACGGGATAGGCTCGCTCTAAAGTGATGGGATGTAGAAACCGAGATTTTCGGGCAGCGCCGCTGCTGCCGAGAGGGGAACTTGCAGAATTCTGGTTTCTATCGACCTTTCCTTTAGCAGGAACTGTAGGGAAGCGCTGGGCAAGAATAGTAGCACGGTGCGAGCGAAAGTGCAACCGTCCCGGCAAGGAACACACTGCGCGTGTTCATACGCCGATCTGATCCGGGGGCACGAGCGGCAGGTGGTCAGGCGCCTCGCTCAGCAGGTCAGCGCGGATCCAGCCGCCAAAGTTGGTGAGATACCAGACATAGCCGCGGCTGAGCGTATAGCCAGTGAGTTGAATTCGTGTTCCGGGCGCCGCGGTCGTCAGAACGGGATAGCGCGTGTCCGGCCCACGGCGGATGTTGGAGGCGACGCGCGTCGTGGTCAGGTAGAAAGGCGCTGCAGTTGGCGGTGCAACGCGCTCAGTGCCGGCCTCCACCGTTCGGCATGCCTCGCGCAGATAGGCTGGCGCGGCAGTGCGCAGCGACGAAGTGCAATCCGCTGGGAAAGAAAAGCCCTCGATACTGCCGGCAGCTGCCATCGCTGCATCACCCAGCGGGGTTGGTGATACAGCGACTGTATCCTGCGCCGTCGCCGGCAGGAGAACGCGGCCGAATAGCAGCACATACAGGACGAGCGCAGCCCCGGACACCAACGCCATACTGACCCAGGCGCTCCGTTCTCCCCTGCGCGCAGCCGGCTGTCGCGGCTGAGTACGCCGTTCCATCGGGCGGCGGATTGGCCGCGGCGCAACGGGCGGCGGTGACTGCACAACCGGGGCATAGTTGCGGAAGAGCGAGTGCAGCACGGCCTCATGGCCGACATGGACCCGCCACAGGTTCTGGGCGATGTCATACCGACGCGCTGCGGGCGGGATGCAGCGCTGTAGCTCAGCCAACAGTGCCGGCATGTCGTCGGCATGGCCGATCGCGAAGAGGATCTCGTCCCCCACACGTTTCTGAAAGCTGAGCCAGGCGTTGCGTGGCGCCGGTGGCATACCCGCAGAACGCGAGTGGGCATACGGTGCCGAGCCAGTCTGGTGCGGCGGCGTTGCCAGTACGTCATCATAGCGGCGCCGGCGATCGGCATGACGCAGCGTGTCATACGCCTCATTGAGCATCTGCATCTGCCGGTGCGCGTCGGGAGACGGGTTGCGATCCGGGTGCACGTCTCGAGCCAGGCGGCGATAGGCAGACGTAATCTCAGCCAGCGACGCGTCTGGCGCCACGCGCAGTCTTTCGTAGTAATTCGCCGATGCCATGGCGAGAGTATAGCATAGCTGCCCGAATGTGCTAGGCGCTATACACCTGGTGCAGCAGCCCTTCGACGATGGCGTCTGCCGTAGGCACACATGACCGTCCACGGCTTCGCCCGCTTCACGACACGCTCAAAGGCCGGCAGGTACATCTCGCACAATGTGCGCTCGTCGACGACAGCGTCGATATTGAACCGCTCGGATTCCTGATTATTGACGGCGAAATGCTTGAGCGAGGTGCCGACGCCTTTGCTCTGAATCCCTTCAACCCGGGCAGAGGCCAGTTCGCCGGCAAGATACGGATCTTCCGAAAAGTATTCGAAGTTGCGACCGCACAGAGGCGTGCGCTTCATGTTGACACCAGGTCCCAGCAAGACGTTGACGCCAAGGGCGACCGCCTCCTCGGCCAGCGCCTGCCCCATGTCATGCAGCAGGTCGGCGTTCCACGTGGAGGCCCGCAGCGAGGCCGTGGGGAAGTTCGGTTCGCTTTCTGAAAGATGAGATACCTAGCGATAGGCATTATCAGGCCAGGATATGATAATCTACGAATCAGTGGCCGCAAGTGGGATCGGCTCACGATAGCCTAGCATGATTGCGCTGGTGCATGCACCTCAAGGACAGGTCGATCGGATCATCGCACGCAAAGAGGAGAAGAGCGCATGAGTCACCCCTTGGTCGAGCAGCTACGCTTTGCGCGCAGTGAGTTGCAGCGCGCGCTGGCCGGCCTGAGCGATGAGGAAGCGAGCCGTCGCTTCCTGCCCATGAACTGCATTGCTTGGAACGTCGGCCATCTGGCCTGGCAGGAGCAACGCTACTGGCTGACGGCGGCACAGGACGGAGCGATGGTGCGCCCCGCCCTCGATACCGAGTTTGCCTACGGGGCGCCGGCCAGTACACCGTCCCTGGCACAAATCTGGGTGGTCTGGCGTGAAGTCACGGCAGCTACCGACCCGTGGCTCGACGCCGTCACGACCGAAAAGTTGGCAGAGCTGCTGACGGTGCGCGGCTGGGGGATCACCACGACCTACGGATCGCTCATGCTGCGCGTCATCGACCACTACTGGTACCACATCGGCGAGAGCATGGCCATTCGCCAGTTGCTCGGCCACACCCACCTGCCCGACTTCGTCGGGGGCATCGACACTGAAGCCCCTTACCGACCCGAGAGAGAATAGGCCCCGGATTCAAAGGATTGCGGCGGATTGTGCTCACTGGAGACGAACACTGATTCCGACCATTGCCGGTCTGCGGGTCAATGGCAGGGCAGGCTACGGTCACCTAGGGACGAACCTGCCATACTGCGCATTCAGCATTCACTCGTGCGGAGCCATCCGCACCGCAGCAGGTCTGGCACAGAGGAGGAATCATGACCCTGACGCTTACTGGCCTTCATCACCTCACTGCCGTCACGGGGCGCGCAAGCGAGAATTGCACCTTCTACACGCAGACGCTGGGCATGCGCCTGGTCAAGAAAACAGTCAACCAGGATGACGTGCGTGCCTATCACCTCTTCTACGGCGACGGCGTGGCCTCGCCCGGCAGCGACATTACCTTTTTCGACTGGCCGGACGTACCGCCCGAGCGACGCGGCAGCCACACCATCACGCGCACGGGTCTGCGCGTGCGCGCTGCGGCCAGCCTGGCCTGGTGGGCGACGCGCTTCGCCGAGATCGGCGTCAAGCACGGCGCCATCATGGAGCGCGACGGGCGCACCGTGCTTGATTTCGAGGACTTCGAGGGACAGCGGCTGACGCTGGTGGAAGATGGCGGTATGGGCGACGGCGAACCGTGGGCAGCCAGCCCGGTGCCGGCCGAGCACCAGATTCGCGGCCTTGGCCCCATCACCCTGACCGTCACTCAACTGGCGCCGACCGACCTCGTGTTGAGCAGGGCGCTGGGCATGGAGGCAGTGCGCACCTATGCCAACCCAGAGTCACCGCGCCACACCGTGCATGTTTTTGCCATGAAGGGCACCGGTCCGGCCGCCGAGCTGCACATCGCGGTGCGGCCGGACATGCCGGTTGCGCGACCCGGCGCTGGCGGCGTGCATCACGTGGCCTTCCGCGTGCCAAACGAGGCGCAGCACAAGGCATGGGAGATGCAGCTGCGCTCGCTGGGCATCCAGACCAGCGGCATCGTCGACCGCTACTACTTCCGCAGCATCTACTTCCGCGAGCCGAACGGCATTCTCTTCGAGCTGGCCACCGACGGCCCCGGCTTCGACGTCGACGAACCGCTAACGACGCTGGGCGAGCGCCTAGCCCTGCCCCCCTTCCTGGAACCGCGTCGCGCCGATATTGAGGCGAATCTCAAACCACTGGCTTATTCACCCAGCACACGTTAACGTAACTTTTGTGGTGCCCCTGGCAACGGGTAGGTGGCGATGCGCATTTCACCGCCTGGGCCAACAGCACAGCCGATGGCAGCTTCATCTACCCAGCCAACCTGGCATTGGCTCACTATGCCCTGGTGACAAGGTGCGCCACGCCTTCTTGCTTCACTACGGGTGATAGCGATGTCATGCATAGCCTCAATGGCTGGTTTCGCGCCTACAACGGTCGCCTGACCAATCAATAGCCAGGTACGATCCAACGCTTGGATGGAGAGTTTCTGTGCCACGCTCAAGGCCGAACTGCTTGAGGAGCAGTCCTATGCTTCGCACCGTGCTGCACGCCACGACATCCTTCTCTGCATCGAAGGCTTCTACAATCTGCGTCGTGGACACTCGGCTCTTGGCTACCGCACATGGGCAGAATCCATCACCGTCTGCGCTTCCGGCGCGAGCGCTGCCCGGGGAAGGCATCTACCAGGTAGAGTACCGGTGATTCGGGCGCTGCGTCGTCCGGCTCTACGGTAGGCTCAATCAGCAGGGCGGCCATGATTTTGAAGGGCACATACGCGCCGAACACGCCAGAAATCGTGCTGGCAATGACAGCCGCACCCAGGTCGATCGCGGGCAGCAGCCAGTGGAGGAGGAAGCCAGTGCCCACACCGACGGCCAACACTACGACCATACACACGAAAAAGATTATTATTGGTGTCAAGATTGCAATCACTCTGTTACCACCATTTTCGTCATCACACACGGTGCCTGGCTGGCAGGCACCATCGATATCGTAGGTCGAGCCGGTGCAGTCGCCGGCGCGCGGGAGCAGAGAAAGACAAAGAAATCAGCCGCTTCCTCGGGCGATTCTATCGGTCAGTTGAAGATGCATGATACTGGAGCGCCTCTCGAATGTCAGATTTCCCCAAATCTCGGCAGTCATCCTCGTGCTCGCCAGTGCGCGCCCCGTTCCCGAACGGAGGCAGGATTGTACTTCGCCGCAACCGCAGGGTACACTCCTCTTGTCATGTTGTCATCTTGTCATGTTGTCATCCATCTATCTGCCCGATGAACCTGCTCACCATCGAAAACATCTCCAAGCAATTCAGCGAGCGGCTACTCTTTGACGGGGCCAGCCTGCTGATCAACGAGGGCGACCGCATCGGCCTCATCGGCGTCAACGGCAGCGGCAAGAGTACGCTGCTCAAGATTGTAGCAGGACTGGAGGCGCCGGACAAGGGCAGTGTCACGTTGCCCGGTGGCGTGCGCGTAGAATACCTGGCGCAAGAGCCACCGCTCGACGACAGCCTGACTGTGCTGGCAACAATCTTTCACAGTGAATCGCCGCAGATGCAGTTGCTACAGTCCTACGAACGGGTCACCGCTGCGCTGGAAAGCCAGCCCGACGACCCCACGTTGCACGCTGAGTTGCTGTCGCTCAGCGCCGCGATGGACCGCACCGACGGCTGGGCAGCCGAAGCGAACGCCAAGTCCATTCTGACGCAGCTCGGCATCACCCACTTCGACGACAAAATAGGGACGCTCAGCGGGGGGCAGCGCAAACGTGTCGCCTTGGCGCGTGCGCTCATCGACCGAGCCGACCTGCTCGTGCTGGATGAGCCGACCAACCACATTGATGCCGCCACTGTGGCATGGCTGGAGGAATATCTCGCCACCACGCCGGGAGCGCTGCTGATGGTAACACACGACCGCTACTTTCTCGATCGGGTCGTCAACCGGATTGTCGAACTAGACCGCCGCCAATTGGTATCGTACGCCGGCAACTATACCCATTTCCTGGAAGCACGTGAGCAACGCCACGAACAGCTCGCCGAAGCAGAAACGAAGCGACGCAACCTACTGCGTCGCGAGTTAGAGTGGCTACGCCGCCAGCCCATGGCACGCGGCACGAAGCAAAAAGCGCGTAAGGAGCGAGTCGAGGCGCTGATGCAAATCGAGTATGACAGCGGCACCGCCCGTGTGGCGATTGCGCTAGCCTCGCGGCGGCTGGGGTCCAAGGTACTAACGGCGAAGGGGCTGGTCAAGCACTTTGACGGCCAAGCCGTGGTCAACCATATCGACCTGAACCTGGAACCAGGCGAACGCATCGGTATTCTAGGCCCCAACGGCGCCGGCAAGAGCACGCTGCTCGACATTCTAGCCGGGAAGTTGCGCCCCGACGCAGGGACGGTACTGTGGGGCGATAGCGTGGAAGTCGGCTACTACGACCAGCGCAGCGCCGGCCTGCACGACGAAATGCGCCTGCTCGAATTCATCGAAAAAGAGGCAGCGCTGATCCGCACCCATGATGGTGACCGCGTCGAAGCCGCACAGATGCTGGAGTGGTTTCTCTTTCCAAGACCCATGCAGTATGCGCGTATTCGCAGCCTGAGCGGCGGCGAGCGACGCCGTCTCTATCTGCTGCGCACACTGATTCACCAGCCCAACGTGCTGCTGTTGGACGAACCGACCAACGATCTGGACATCGAGACGCTCGCCGTGCTGGAACAATTCCTCGATCACTTTGCGGGTGCGCTGATCGTGGTCAGCCACGACCGCTATTTTCTTGACCGCACGGTCGACTTCCTGGTCGGTATGGAGGATGGCCGGCTAGGGCCGCGCTATCCGTCCCCCTACGCCACCTTTGTGCGCATGCAAGAGGCAAATCGCCAGGCGCCGGCGCCCGTCGAACGGCCAGAATCTGCCCTGCCGCCGCTGTCAAGCGGCCGTGCGCAACGGCTGACATGGAAGGAACAGCGCGAGATGGAGGTGCTGGAGAAGCAGATTGCCGAATTAGAAGATCACAAAAATTCGTTGTTGGACGAAATCAACAAGATCGGCGATAATTACATTCGTCTTCAGGATCTCTCGATCCAATTGACAGCACTTGATCAGACGCTGGAAACAGCGCTGGAGCGTTGGTTCGAAATCTCCGATCGTGCGTAGACGTGCGGGCTGCGCAACGTATCGTCGAACCAGACAAGTGTGTGAGGGCCTGGTGCATCGAAAATAACATCGTAACCATACACACAAAACAGGATCCCGCCATGCCTGCAGTCACCTGCTTTCAATGCGGCCATACGGTCGTCATCTCTCCTGATGCGGAATGTTGTGAGTTATGCGGCACGAATCTGCGCCGCCTGATCAGCGCGGAACAGGCTTCGCGCCACTTCTACCGGCGCGCCGCCGATCTCTCCGCCAAGGGCCATGTTGCCGCAGCACAGAGCGAGGTTCAGCGTGGGTTGGCCTACCGGCCGTCATCAGAGCTTCACCTGTTGGGCGCTATTCTGTGCAAGCGACAGGCACGATATGACGACATGCGCCATCATATTGCAGCGATCCCGGTCGACGACGTGCTGCGTGGGGAGGCAGAGTGGATGCTTCGCTCACACCAGGCACGCCAGCGCCAGCCGGCTGACCTGCGGCGATCCCAGGAACAGGCGCTGCCACGCGACGAAGAACTGCTGCCGACGCTGATGGACGAGGTACGGCCGTCGCCGCACCAGCCGCCCCAGCGCTCACGCTTGCCGGCGTTGGTCACTTTCATGGCGCTAGCGGCTTTACTTGTGCTGATGGGCTGGTACTTCTGGCAAGATCGGCCAGGCTGGCTTGTCGAGCTGATACCTGTGCCGAGCATCGCTGAA
>CAIRNL010000049.1 GCA_903879975.1 uncultured Chloroflexota bacterium
CCTTTTGTGGCTGCCGCCTTGGGCGCGCTCCATGCAGCCGGCATCGAGGCCGAACCGAGTGCATATCGTTTTTGTACGAACGCGGCCTACAGTGCAGGTATTGCCGGGGTGCCGACCGTGGGGTTTGGCCCAGCTACCGAAGCCGACGCACATGTCATCGACGAACGGCTGCTCATCGCCGACCTGCTGGCCGCCGCCAGGGGGTATCGAGCCATCCTTGAGGCGTTCCTGGCGAGTGGCTAGGGTGCCAATCGGGCAGTTTGGCGAGTCGCCGTGCTGCTATCCTTCGCCCAACTGCCGCGCCGTAGCCAGCGCATCTTGGCCGCAGTGCGGACAGACATAACCGGGGCGTTTCGTCCAGCGCAAAGTGTCGACCAGCGCTTCGCCGCAATGGGGGCAACGCATGTCGGACAGTTGGAGCACGCGCCACTGCCAGTAGTTGTTGCCAAAATAAACCACGATGAAAAGCAGCGCAGCCAGCAGCAAAAAAAAGGCTAGCCCTGTCTCACCCGACGTGTTGCGGCTGATCCAGAAACTGGCCAGGAAAATGGCTGCCAGCCCGACAGCCAGCAACGTCAACAGCAGGGTGGCACCACGCCTGCGCGCCCAGCGCACTGCACGTTGCTGGGCCACTTCGCCCGCATCGAGAACTTTTCCGGCAAGAACGACTCGCACCCCTGCTTTCGACTGCTGTTGCTGCTCTGTCATCGGTTTCCACCAGCTACGATATCCAGTACATTCTTGGAGGCTCTCAGCGATACGTCGATTGTGGGACGTGGAGCATTCCATGCGCTGGCCTTCCCTGGCCTCTGAGTATCGCACAAAGCGCCCAGATTGAAGAAGTTGACGCCATGCTACTACACCAGGCCTTGCGCCTTACACTCGACCCAGCTCATCCCGATGTCGTCGCCCTCGTTGGCGGCGGCGGCAAGAGCACGACCGCCTTCCGCCTGGCTGCGGAGGTCGCCGCCACAGGGAGGCGCGCCGTCGTAGCACCCAGCACGCGCATCGCCGCCTTCCAAACGACCTGGGCGCCTGCGTTTCTGGAAGTCGTCGGTACCAGCCTACCCTGGAAGGAGCTGGAGCAGTTGCTGATGGCGCATGGCTATTGCCTGCTGGGCGGCCCCATTGTCGGTGACCGCCGCCTCGGCCTTCAGCCAGGGCAGATCGATGAGTTGAGCGCACGAGCAGCCGAACTAGGCATTGCCGCCATCACAGTCGAAGCCGACGGCAGCAAGATGCGCCCGGTGAAGGCGCCGGCGGATCACGAGCCGGTGCTGCCTGCCACCACGACGCTCCTGGCGCCCGTCAGCGGGCTCGACGCCGTGGGCCGCCCCATTGAAGCGCACACCGTGCATCGACCTGAGCGGGTACGCGCTGTGCTGGGGCTTTCCAGTGACGAGCCTGCCAACCTGACTCCAGCCATGCTGGCACAGCTGCTGCGCCATCCGGCCGGCGGTGCCAAGGGGCTGCAGCCGACCATGCGGCTGGCTCCCCTGCTCAACAAGGCCGACACCCCCCTGCGCCTGGCCTATGGCCGGCTGACGGCAACGCTGCTGGCGCGGGCCGGCCATCCTGCGCTGCTGACGACCGTCGGCTCCAGCAACCCTGCACCCGTCGCTGAACGTTGGGGGCCGGTGGCACTCATCGTGCTGGCAGCCGGTGGCAGCCGGCGCATGGGTCGCCCCAAACAGCTTGAAGTGGTGAATGGCGAGGCGATGGTCGTACGGGCGGCGCGCACTGCACTGGCAAGCAATGTCGGCCCCGTTTCG
>CAIRNL010000050.1 GCA_903879975.1 uncultured Chloroflexota bacterium
CCTACTACCACGAGAGTGTGACGAAGTTCAGTCATACGTTCCGCCTGGGCTTGCTGTCGACCTATCTGTTCTTTGTCGAGACGATCACGGGCCTGATCTTGATGATTTGGTACGCGCCTACACCGGAGCGTGCCTACGTGGATATGATCCGGCTGCTGAGCAACGTCCCCTTTGGCCAGTTCATGCGCGACATGCACCGCTTGGGCGCTGAACTCATGGTGCTGATTGTGACGGCGCACATGGTCAGGACGTATCTGACCGGCAGTTATAAGGCGCCGCGGCAGTTTACCTGGTTCACAGGGGTGATTCTGCTCGTCCTGACGCTCTTCCTGAGCTTCTCCGGCTACCTGTTACCGTGGGACCAGCTGGCCTTCTGGGCGGTGACTATCGGTACTTCGATGGCGGAGGCTGTGCCACCCAAGGTCGTGGGCGAAACGGTCAACCTGCTGGCACGCGGTGCGCCCGATATTGGGGCGAACGGTCTGCTGCGCTTCTATCTGCTGCACGTGCTCTTCCTGCCGCTGATCCTGTTCCTCTTCTTCTTTGTGCATTACTACAAAGTGGTGCACTTCGGCATCAGCCTGCCGTCCGATGAGGAAGAGGTTGGCCAGGATACAGCCAACAAAGTGCCGGCTGACCGCCGTGTCTATTTCTTGCCCGATGTCATGATCGATGAAGCAACCTTCCTCATCGGTTTTACGGCACTGACGGTGGTTGTCACGGCATTCTTCTTCTCGGCGCCGCTCGAGTCGATTGCCAATCCACAGTCGACGCCCCTGCATACGGTAGCACCATGGTATTTCTACTGGCTGCAAGGCCTGCTCAAAATTGCCGATAAGACCATTGCCGGTGTTGTGGTTCCCGGTGTGTTGCTGGTGCTGCTCATGGCGATCCCATACCTTGACCGCAACCCGAGCCGCCGCGGCCGTGACCGCCGCGTGGCGATCATCAGCGGTGCCGTGGCTGGTATTGTTATGATCATCCTGAGCTGGATGGGTACGCCATATTATGCTGTGCAAGGTGCTCCCGCCGTGGAGATCGTGCAGGAACTGATGCCCGAAGAAACTATGGGACCCGTGCGTGAAATGGGCTATGCCCATCTGCCAATCGGGGTGTATGATACACGGGAGCACCCAACAACGGAAGATGAGGAATTCAACCACGTTCTGCACGAATTGGAGGCCAGAATTGCTTATTTTGCCGAGGTTGACCCGTCGTTCATCAACCCGCACGGCATCCTGACCGTTTCGCAGGAGCAGCCCAGCCTCAAGCGGATCGAGTGGCAGATTTACTGGCTCAGCCCCGAGGGGGCACAGGACCGCTATCTGCGCACATTCTTCCTCCACGAAAACTCGCTGTATTGGGAACAGTACGGCCTCAAGGATTTCGACTTTGCACGTTCCGGAGCAGAGGAGTAGGCACTCACCATGAAGAAACCATGGTATTACTTCCTGTACGTCCGGTCACCCTTGGCCAAAATCTTCCTTGGCATTGTCTCTGTGGTGATCACGATTGCCGCACTGCTTTTCCTGGGCGTGGTCGAAGAGCAACGGATGGAGGCACAGACCGCAAATTGGGATGGACGAGCGATCGAGAAGGGTGCCGATCTCTACGCCAATAACTGTGCCAACTGCCACGGCCCGGATGGAAAGGGGCTCCCTGGTGTTGCACCGGCACTGCACAGTAAGTACTTTTTCACACAGCGCCTGAACGATATCAGCTGGACTGGCTCGTTGCACGACTATGTCGCGCTGACTGTCGCCGCAGGCCGCCCTTCTAAGGTGAATTCTCAGTGGGCGCAGCGAATGCCCACCTGGAGCCAGCACTACGGGGGACCCTTCCGGGATGACCAGGTTGAAAATGTCACGAAGTTCGTGCTCAACTGGGAAGCGGATGCACTCCTGCAGGGCACGGCCGAAAACCCAGACCCATGGCAGCCCTTTGTCGACGCGCCGACACGGGCAATGGCAGCGGACGGCAGCGCAATGGGCGCCGAAGCCGCGCCCGAACCAACCGCTCCCCTGCCCCCTCAGCAACTCTTTGTCACAATGGGCTGCTCTGGCTGCCATAACCTCGATGCGCCACAAGATGCTACGAACCGCGGGCCAGTAGGTCCGAATATGGGCAACCTGCCCGAAATTGCCGGGACACGCGTAGCAGGTGAGGATGCCACGACCTACGTGCACAATAGTATCGTCAATCCAAATGTTCACGTGGTGGAAGGATATGTGGCTGGCATCATGCCACAGAATTTCACTGAACGGATGAGCGAGGAAGAGATCAATTCGCTGGTCGAGTGGTTGTTGGACCCCAACCGGCAGCGTTAGGACGGCAACGCTCGGAAAATCCTGCTTTCTACGTTGCACCCCCTTGGCAACATGCGCACTGCTGGAATGCTAAAGCAGCCCTTCCGGCACGATAAGTCAGTTTTGTGTGGGGGGGCGGCTGGTCGCCAGTCGCCCCTTTCGTTTGCCGCAGCTACGGGTGCCGTCTGCGCCGTTCGTGGCAAATGCAGATGCTTCTCAATTTCTGTTGCGATTCTGTTCGTGTCGCACGGTCAGCTATAATCGAGAGAGTGTATGGAACGAGCGTACCAGCTTTCACGCGACCCGGCCTATTTCCTCATGGCAGCATTTTTCGCGCTGCTGACAACGGGACTGCCCGCCGTCATGGGACAGCCTCGTTTTATGCCATTCATCCAGGCTGTGGTGCTCACCATCTTTCTTGCCATCTCTGTGCGCCGCGGCGACATGCGCAGCGGGCTAGCCGTCGTCTTTCTGTGGCTGACGATTTCCATGACGGTAATTCTGCTCCTGACCTGGTTTGTGCCGGAACAGCTGGAGCGCGCGTTCGATAATGGCTTCATGCAGCGCGCCATGACGTCGGAGTGGTACTTTGCCAACTCGCCGCTGCCAGGGAGCATCACCGCCGAACCGGCTGCCGCGCTCGTCGAGATGGTCGGCGTCATTCTGGGATCCCTGTTGACCGGTGGCCTGGTCGGGGCGTGGTTCCTGGTACGTATGGCCAATCTCGCTGCCTTCAGTGCCGGCCACCTGCTGGGCATCTTCGATGACCCGCTGTTGCTCTTCGTGGCGCTCCCTGTCTGGAGTATTCTGGAGATTGCCGGTGCCGGCGGGCTGGTGGTGGTCTGTTCCGAGCTGTTGCTCGCAGGCCGTTTTGCCCTGGGTGAGTGGTTCCGGCGCCGCAGACGTCTGCTGGCCATCTTCGCCGCGATCTTTGGGGTTGGCCTGTTGGCCGAAGCGATCCTGCCCGCGTTCTGGCATTTTCACGGCTGACAGCCAGGCACAATCACCTGTATGCGAATCAAGCGTGTTGTCATCCAAGGATTTAAAACATTTGCTCGCCGCACCGAGTTCGTCTTTGACCCCGGCGTGACAGCCGTTGTCGGCCCGAACGGCAGCGGCAAGAGTAATATCGTCGACGCCATGCGCTGGTGCCTCGGCGAGCAGAGCTTCAGTCTGCTCCGTTCGCGTAAGACAAGTGACGTCATTTTCTCGGGCAGCGACAAGAAGGCGCGCCTCAATCTGGCCGAAGTCACGATGACGCTGGACAACAGCGGCGGCGAGATCCCGATCGACTTCACCGAAGTGGAAGTGACCCGCCGTGCCTACCGCGATGGCGATAACGAATATATCGTCAACGGTCAGCGCGTGCGCCTGCAGGATGTCATCGACCTGCTGGCGCAGACAGGATTGGGCAAGCGCACCTACTCGGTCATCGGCCAGGGACTCATCGACCGCGCGCTGAGCATGGCACCTGAAGAGCGCCGGTCGCTCTTTGAGGAGGCGGCCGGCATCAGTGGCTACCAGATCAAGCGCGCCACTGCAGTGCGCCGCCTGGAAGCGACGAAGCAGAACCTGACGCGTGTGCAGGATATCGTCGCCGAGTTGAGTCCGCGCCTGGGCTATCTGCGCCGCCAGGCTGAACGTGCCCAGGAACGTGAGCAGATTGCCAGCGACCTTCAATCGCTCCTGCGCGATTGGTATGGCTTTCGCTGGCACACGACGCTCCGCACCGTCAAAGCGCATCACAGCGACGAGCAGGCACTGCGCAAGGCTGCCGAGCAGCGCCAGACCGAACTGGCCCGCATCGGCCACTCGATCCAACAGGTGCGTACCGTGCAGACGGAGCGCCGCACACGCCTGGCCACGTTCCACGCGCAGGGCAGCGAGGTGCACCGTCAGGCGGAGCGAATTGGGCGTGAACTGGCGGTTGCCCAGGAAAGGCTGCGCCAGCTCCAGTCGCGCCGCGCCGATGCAGAGCGCGAACTGGCACCGCTCGCCGTGCAGCGTGACGCCCTGGCCGCGCGCGTGCAGGAACTGCGCACGACCCTGCAAGTTGCTGAGTCTGCCGTCAGCGAGCGCCAGCAGGCCGCCGAAGCACTCCAGGTCGAGGTCGCCCAGCGCCAGCAGGAACGCGCACGCCTTCAGGGGGAGCAGGACGACCTGCGGCGCGACCTGGCACGGCGCCAGCAGCAGCGCGCCGCTATCGAAAGCCGCCTGCGCCAGGTCGGCGAGCGCCGTACGGTGCTCGCTGCCGAACACGCGCAGCAGCAGCTCGCCCTGAGTGCTGCCGAGCAGGATGCCCAGCGTGCGGAAAGCGCGCTGGCCGAGGTGCTGCACCACGCCGCGCAGCTGGAAGAGGACGCACAGGCCGCGCAGGCAGCGTTGCATGCCTTGGAACAGTCGATTGCCGCCAGCCAACAAGCCCTCCGTGTCGCTGAAACGCAGCGCCAGGATGCCGACCGCACCCTGGATCGTTTGCAGACGCGCCAGGATATGTTGCAGCGCCTGCAGCGCGAGGGCGCTGGCTACGGCAGCGGCGTGCGTGCCGTCTTGCAGGCCGGCAGCAACCAACGTCTGCGCGGGATCGTCGGCACGGTCGCGTCGCAGGTGCGTGTGCCGGCGAAGCTGGACAAGGCGATCGAGACCGCCCTGGGCGGCGCGCTGCAAAACGTCATCACCGCCCGCTGGGATGATGCCGCAGCAGCCATTGAGATGCTCAAGGAACAGCGGAGCGGCCGCGCAACGTTCCTGCCGCTGGACCGGCTCCAGCTCCAGCCGGCCCTCGCCGCCCCCAACCGGCGCGGGCTGCTCGGCAACGCGGTCGATCTGATCGACTACGACCCCGCCGTCGCAAGAGCCGTGCAGCAGCTGCTCAACCGGGTCTGGGTGGCAGAAGATTTGCCCGCCGCACGTGCCGCCCTGGATGACTGCAGCGCTACCCGCCCTACCCTCGTCACGCTCGACGGCGAAATCCTGCGCCCGGGCGGCGCAGTGACCGGCGGCAATGAAGGCGGCCGCAGCGATGACTCGCTCCTGGCGCGCGCGCGCGAACTGCGCGAACTGCCCGACCAGATCGCTCTGGCCGTCGCAGCGGTGGGGCGCCAGGTAGAGGCATGTGCTGCGCTTACCACGGACATCGAGCGCCAGCGTATCGAGGTGACCCGCCAGCAGCAGACTCTCGCGAATCTGACACGCCAGGAACGCCTGGTGCGCACCCAAATAGAGGAACTGCGCCGGCAGGTCGATCGCAGCGTGCAGGCGCAGCGTTGGCGCTCTGAGCAGATCGAGCTGACCCACGCCGAGCAGCGCACGCTGGATGAACGCGAAACGTCGCTCGTGGGTGAGATGGATGCTGCGCAGGCAGCGGAAGCGACGGTCACCGCAGCGCTGGACGCCATCAGCGTCCAGGTGGCTGCCGCCGGCGCCGATGCACTGTTGCAGGAACTTGCCAATCGCCGCGCTGCCGCAGCGGAAGCGCAGGGACACCTGCGCAGCCAGCAGACACTTGCCGACTCTACTGCCCGTAACCTGCAAAGTATCACCGATCAGGCGCGCCACAAGGAACAGCAGATCGCAGGACTTGTAGGCGAGCTGCAGTCGCTGGGCGTGCTCGTGGCAGCGCTGGGCGAGCAGGAGGACGATCTGAGCCGCCAGATTGCGGCTTTGCAGCAGCGTATCCACCCGCTTGAGCAGGAACTGGCGAGCCTCGAAGGCGAGCAGGGACAGCTCGAACAACAGGAGCGCTCCCTTCAGAATCTGCTGCGCCAGGAGGAGAGCCTCTGGAACCATGCCCTCCTCCAACTCCAGCGCAGCGAGGATGCTATCCAACAGCTGCGCGCCGAGATCGAGCAGGACCTTGGCCTGGTGATCTTGGAAGAGAGCGAAGAGATCGCCTACCAACCCCCGCTACCCTGGGAATCCATCGTCGAACAGTTGCCGGCGCGTGACAGTGTGCCCGATACGATGGAAAGCGAAGTGAGTGAGATGCGGGCGCGGCTCGCCCGCCTGAGCAACGTCAACCCCGACGCCCCGCGTGAGTACGAACAGGCTGCTGAGCGGTATGAGTACCTCTTTACCCAGTCCGAGGACCTCGAAGCAGCCTCCGCAGACCTCCAGAAGGTCATCAAGGAACTCGACGATCGCATGGAGATCGAACTGCGCCGCACCTATGACGCGGTCGGTAAGGAGTTCACACGCTTCTTCCAGAAACTCTTCAACGGCGGCACGGCGCAACTTGAACTCACGGACCCGGAGAATATCGCACAGAGCGGCGTCGAGATCACCGCACGGCCGCCTGGCAAGCGCCCCCAAAGCCTGGCGCTGCTCTCCGGCGGTGAACGGTCACTGGCCGCATGCGCACTGATTTTCGCCATCCTGCATGTGAGCCCAACTCCTTTCTGTGTGCTGGATGAAGTGGACGCTGCACTGGACGAAGCCAACGTCGATCGTTTCCGCTCGACGGTCGAGGAACTGAGCCAGGGTACGCAGTTTATCCTCGTGACACACAACCGGCGCACGTTGGAGGGAGCAAACACGATCTACGGCATCACGATGGGCAACGACGGCGTCAGCCGCGTTATCAGCCTGCGCCTGGACGGCGACCGCATGGTCAAACACGACGAGAGTGCCGACAGCGCCGATCTGCAGGCGATGACGGAAGAGATTCAACTGTAGGTGCGGGCCGATCAGGTGCCCGAAGCGGGATCTCCGGGGGCGTCTGGCAGATCGATGCCTTGCTTGCGGGCAAGCTCGCGGTCGAGCAAGTAGTTGTCTACCGCCTCGCCCAGCCGGTAGAGCGCCATGGCTGCAGCCAACTGGGTGGCTTCCTGCTTGCTGCGCCCCTGGCCAACCCCGGACGGATCTCCCCCGATCTGCACGACCATGACAAAGTGCTTGGCATGGTCGGGTCCGTCGCTGGCCAGTTGGCGATAGCGCGGTGTGGTGCCAAGTTGGGACTGGGCCAGCTCCTGCAAGCGGCTCTTGGCATCTTTCACCTGGATGCGCTGCTTCAGTCGCTGCAACTCTTTCTGGAAGAGGCGAACTACCACGTCGCGACAGACCTGCATCTGTTGGTCGAGATAGAGCGCGCCGACCAGTGCCTCGAAGGTGGCGCACAGCGTGGGCAGGCGCGTGCGGCCGCCGCTTTCTTCCTCGCCGTGCCCCAAGAGCAGATAGTCGCCCAGCTGCAGTTCTGTCGCCAGCCGTGCCAGCGTCTCCCGGCGTACCAGGGCAGAACGTAGGGTGGTCAGCCCTCCCTCTTTCTGCTCCGGGAAATGGATATAGAGGTATTCGCTGAAAATGTAGGACAGAACCGCGTCGCCCAGGAACTCCATCCGTTCGTTGTCCAGAAGAGCGTGCTCGTTGTCCTGCAGCTCGTTCAGATAGCTGCGGTGTACGAAGGCTTGTTGCAACAGCGCCTTCTCGCGGAATGTGACGCCAAGGGCGCTTTCCAGGGTGTCGAGCGAAGAGATGATCTTCATGTCCAGCCTATTGTTGAGCTTGGGTTGGTTGACTGTGGATTCAAATCAGACCAGCGGTGGGTGCTTGAGCCCGTGCCCCGTGAGGACGCCGACAATCACTTCGTTCGGTTTCACGGTTTCAGCCGGTACCTGCTTGAGCGCCGCAGCGATCGTGGCGCTGGTCGGCTCGACAAAGATGCCGCGCTCGGCGAGCTCCCCATGGGCCGTACGCACTGCTTCCTCGCTGACAGAATGCGCGATCCCTTTGGAAAAGCGAATAGCCTCCAGCAGAGCACGCCAGCGTACCGGATAGCTGATCGCAATGCCGTCAGCGCTGATCCGTTCGACGTGTGGCGTCGGGATCACTTCCTCTGCTCTGCTGACGAATGCGTCGTACAGTGGGGTGTAGGGTTCAGCCTGAACAGCCAGCAATTTGGGCAGCTTGTTGGTCACGCCCGAGACGCGCAGATGCTGAAAGCCACGCCAGGCTCCGAGCAGGGTGCCCCCGTGCCCGGTCGGCGCTACGAGCCAGTCGGGCACGTGGCCGCCCAGTTGCTCCCAAATTTCCCAGGCGACCGTCATCTGGCCGAAGAGAAAGGCGGGGTGCCACGCATGCGAAGCATACGCCATTTCTCGACTGTTGCGGGTCGCTACCTCGACGGCCAGGGTCGCCTCGGATCGTGGGCCGGGTACCTCGACCAGCTCGCCGCCATAGACGGCGATCTGCGCTTTTTTGGGGCCTGGGGCGCTCTCTGGCACGAAGATCACGGAGCGCAGGCCAGCGCGGCTGGCGTAACAGGCGATGCTTGCCCCTGCATTCCCGCTCGAATCATCGGCCAACGCCTCGTAGTGCAGGCTTTTGAGCCAGTTGACCATGACGCTGACCCCGCGATCCTTGTAGCTCCCGGTCGGCATGAGCGCATCCAGTTTCCAGTACACGTTGCGGCCAGCCCATTGTTCGCGGATCAGCGGCGTCCAGCCTTCGCCGAGGGTGACACGCCGATGGCCGTTGTGCATGACCGGCAGCATCGCCGCATAGCGCCATAACCCGATGCCGTTTGCATCGACCGATGCAGGATCGAAGAGGGGGATGTCCGTAAATTCGAGCGGTGCACCCGTCATGGGACAACGCAGCGGACTCTGCTCTGCCTGACAACGAAAGCGGCCGGATGGGCAGTAGGCGATCAAACAGCTTCCTCAATGGGTATGAAACCAACGGTTCTTACACCTCGGCGTCTGCCTGGTAACCATAGTCTCGCACCACTGCCTGTGCTTTGTCAAAGGTTCTACGCTTGCACGCAGGAAAGCGGGTCGATTCAAGCCTATCTGGACGGGTGGCTTCAGCCAGTGGGAGGACGATCACAGATTCACATTCTCATGGCATGTAGGGTTACTGTCAGTGTGATGAAATGCACGCCGATCAGAATAAAACCACGCAGATACAAGGAGTGAGCGAAGATGCCAGTGCGCAAGGCCGATGCAGTTTGGACGGGGACTCTGAAAGAAGGTTCCGGTGTGATGAAGCTGGGCAGCGGTGCCTACGACGGCCCGTTCAGCTTTGTATCGCGTTTTGAAGAGGGGCCGGGGACAAACCCGGAAGAACTGATCGGCGCAGCCCACGCCGGCTGCTTTTCGATGTTCCTCTCAGCGCTGCTGAGCAAGGATGGCTTCTCCCCTACCCGTGTCGACACCACAGCCACGGTGCATCTGGAAGCGGGTCCCACTATTGCCAAGATCGTGCTGAATACCAAGGCTCAGGTTCCGGGGCTGGACGCCGATCAGCTGCAGAGCTACGCCGAACAGGCTAAGGCGAACTGCCCGGTATCCAAGGCTCTTGCCAGTGTCGACATCGAACTGAATGCAACGCTCGCCTGAGTGAGCAGCGCTAGATTGGGCTGCCCACGCCGCGCAGATGCACCAGGGGAGGGCACAGGCGCGTGCTGGGCAGCCTGCAGAAAAGAGCGATGGAAACCAGGATTTTGCCGGTTCGCTTCCTCGGCGCAACAGTGCCCGAAAATCCCGGTTGCCCGCCTCCCCACTTTAGCATGGACTTTGTGTAAACAGGTAGGATAACATGACTGCGACCACGTGGAACATAAAAGACAAGACGGTGCTGATCACCGGCGCCACCAACGGCATCGGGGAAGTGACGGCACACACCCTGGCAGCACAGGGCGCCCGGGTCATCATCGTGAGCCGTAACGCAACAAAGTGCGAAAATGTAGCGGGGCGTATCCAAGAAGCCACCGGCAATCCCGCAGTCGAATGGATCGCCGCAGACCTTTCGACGCTGGCCGGCATTCACCAAGCAGCCGATGAGTTTTTGACCCGCCATCGCTCATTGCACGTACTCGTCAACAACGCAGGGGCCGTCTACGCCGAACGCCAGGTGACGGCGGATGGGTATGAGATGACTTTTGCGCTGAACCATCTCAGCTACTTCCTGTTGACCCGGCGCTTGTGGGGCACGCTCGTTGCCAGTGCTCCGGCGCGTATCGTTAATGTCTCGTCCGATGCGCACGTTGCCGGCAAGATGAACTTTGATGATTTGATGGGAGCGCAGAAATATAGCAGCTGGTCTGCCTACAGCCAGTCCAAGCTCGCCAATGTCCTCTTTACCTACGAGCTTGCACGCCGGCTTGACGGCAGTGGGGTGACGGCCAACGTGCTCCATCCTGGTTTTGTTGCCACGGGCTTCGGGCGTAATAACGGCGGCATCTGGAAGAGGATCATGCCACTGGCCCAGCGTTTCGCCAAGAATCCGGCCAAAGGTGCTGAGACCAGTATCTACCTGGCGTCCTCGCCGGAGGTTGCGCAGGCGACCGGCCGGTATTTTTCCAACAGCCAGGCGAAAAAATCTGCGCGTGCCTCCTATGATGTGGCTGCCCAACAGCGGCTTTGGTCCATGAGCGAGGCGCTTGTGACGCTGCCGTCACCCGTCCATGCGTGATCGCACAGCAGAGCAGGCTCGGATCGAGGCCGTCAGGATGTAGACATCAGGAGTTGCCGGTCCCGCTGCTGCCGAGAAAGCGACCGGCGCGATCCTGCTCTCGATCGGCTTGGACTGTAGCGCCGGCCCCCTCTCCTGGATTGGCTGCAGCGCGGCACTGCGCCGATTACTCGCTGTCCTGTACGGTGCGATCGGGGGCGAGGCGCACATGCTTTGCCCACAGATCGTTTGCGATGGCCGGCGCATCGCTGACTACGCCTTGTCCCGCAAAGTACTCACACACGCGCCGGACGTCGCGTTGGAAAATACGGTATGCGTTGTGGTTGCTCTCGCTGAGTGTCACCTGCGGGAAATCGATCAAGGTGACATTGCCCTCCCAGTAGAGAATATTATAGGCTGACAAGTCCCCGTGTATCATGCCGTGCTGGAGCATCAACTCGATGTTGTACAGCACATGGTCGAACAGGCGCCGTGCCTCGGCTGCCCGCAGCGTCACGCCGTGCAGCACCGGCGCCGCCTGCTGCCGGTCGCCGACAAAGGCCATGAGAATCGCATTCTCGCCGGCGCCCAGCGGTGCGGGCACTGCGGCACCCAGTCCATGCAGCCGTTGCAGCGTCATGTACTCGTGCATCAGCCATGACACATGCGTCAGCTCGGCGCCGAA
>CAIRNL010000051.1 GCA_903879975.1 uncultured Chloroflexota bacterium
CACGGTTGCTATCGAAACGAGCGAGTACGTCAGCCATCTGCTCAAGCGGAACGGCATCGAGCATGAAGTGCTCAACGCCAAGAACCACGAGCGCGAGGCGACGATTATTGCCCAGGCCGGCCGGCCTGGCTCCGTGACGATCGCCACAAACATGGCTGGCCGCGGCGTCGATATTCTCCTGGGTGGCAACGCTGAGGGACTGGCGCGCGAGCAACTGCGCAAGGCACAGTTCGACCTGGCAACTATCTACCAGAGCAACTGGAACAAGGCTGTGGACATGCTCAAGCACGGCCAGGATCCGACAGCCGTGTTGGACGGGCCGTGGGTCGGGGTGCTGGCCGAGAAGTGGCACGAAGTCGAGCGCAACAAGGAGATCGTTCGTTCACTGGGCGGGCTCCACGTGGTCGGCACTGAGCGCCACGAGGCGCGGCGTATCGATAATCAGTTACGCGGCCGCTCTGGTCGTCTGGGCGACCCCGGCTCCAGCCGCTTTTATCTGAGCCTGGACGACGATCTCATGCGCAAGTTCGGCGGTGAGCGTATCTCCGGCATCATGTCGCGGCTGGGCGTGGAAGAAGATGTGCCGATTGAGGCTGGCCTGGTCAACCGCGCTATCGAAAACGCGCAGACCAAGGTGGAAGGCTACAATTTCGACACTCGCAAGCACGTCCTCCGCTATGACGAGGTCGTCAACGAGCAGCGCAACCGCATCTATGACCAGCGGCGCCGTATCCTCACGGAGCCATCGCTGCGCCTGACGGTCGAAGACATGATTGCCGCCGAGGTCGGCGACTTGGTTGCCCAATTCACCACCAACGACTATGAGGATGAATGGCAACTGGATGAGATGATCCAGGCACTGCGCGGCTTGTTGCATCATGCGCCGGCTGATCTCACGCCTGCGCGCTGGCAGAACCTGAAGCGCGACCAGATCGAAGCTGACGTGATCGAGATGGCCCAGCAAGCCTACGCAGCCAAAGAGGCCGAACTGGGTGAGCCGATCATGCGCAACGCAGAGAAGCAGATCATGCTGTGGGCCGTGGACAGCCGCTGGGTGCGTCACCTCACCGATCTGGACCGTCTACGTGAGGGCATCGGCCTGCGCGCGCTGGCGCAGCAAGACCCCGTTGTGGCTTACAAGCGTGAGGCCTTCGAGATGTACAGTGAGATGATCGACGCCATCCGCAGCGATACGGTGCGCTCTGCCTTCAGTGTGCAGGTGCAGCGCCAGCAGGCTCAGCAAGCCACGCCGCCGCCGCCCACACCGATTGCCAGGAATATTCGCACAAATCGCAGTGACGGCGGCGGCGAGCCTGCCGCACAGACCGTACGCAAGAGCGGGCATGAGATCGGCCGCAACGATCTGTGCTGGTGTGGCAGCGGCAAGAAGTACAAGAACTGTCACATGAAGAACGATCTGCGCGAAGGCAAGACGCCGCAGCGCGCTGCGGCCAAATAGAGAGCGGAGGGGCGAGAACCCGGTACTCCCGTTGGCCGTGTCACGGCACAGCAGGTCAACGGGGTGCAGCCGTCCACCGGACCGGTGCGTCTAGCCGCTGCTCCTATCGTTGTGTCCATCTGTTGTTTATTCGGGCCGGCGAGCCACGATAAACAAGGTATGCGCCTGCCATGTGACTGTCCGCCCGACTAGCTGGCGTTCGAAGATCGTTCGGATTGCGGTGATGGCCGTCCGATCCAAATGTGCGTTCAGCC
>CAIRNL010000052.1 GCA_903879975.1 uncultured Chloroflexota bacterium
ACCGTGACGATCGTGTTCATGTGATCCCAGGCTGTGCCGCCATGGGCGGTTCAAAGTGGCCGCTGTTTCGTGTGTAGAGGGCGCGGAATGCGGCCAACTGCTGCCGATAGAAGGCATGGCGCCGCTCGTCGGGCTGGAGCGCTGCGCCATAGCGTGCCCAGCGCCGGGCCGTGTCGGCTGCGTCCAGCACGCCGGCTGCCGTCCCCGCCAGGATGGCGGCCCCCAAGGCCGATTGCTCTGCGGTTTGGAGCGGCGCCACGGCAATCCCAAAGACATCGGCCACCAGCTGCTGCCAGAGTGTGCTGCGCGCGCCGCCGCCGGCCAGCACGATTTCCTGGGAGGATGCGCCGAGTTCGCATAGTACACTGTAGGCATCATACGCTGCAAAGGTGACGCCTTCCATCACGGCGCGCACGAGATGTGCCTGCCTGTGTGCCAGTGTCAGCCCGTAAAAGGCGCCCCGCGCCGTTGCGTCCATGTGTGGTGTACGTTCGCCGATGAGATAGGGCAGGAAGAGCAGCCCGTCGGCGCCCGGCGCCACGTCGGCTGCCAGCAGCGTCATCTGCTCGTAGGCGCTGTGCGTCTGCCAACCAAGCACTTGGTCGCGCAGCCAGCGCAGCGACAATCCTGCGGCCAGGATTGCGCCCATCTGGTACCAGCCGGCCTGACCTGGAGCCGGTGCCAGCGCGCTGCAGAAGGTGTGGATGCGGCCACGTGTGTCGATCTCCACTGCGTGGCAAGGTTGCACCAGCTGGCCGCCAGTGCTGATTGTCAGCAACAGCCGGCTGCGGTCGACGACGCCTGCTCCCAGCGCGCTGCAGGCTGTGTCCGCGGCGCCGGTTGCCACGGGGATACCGGCGGGGAGGCCCAGCACGTGCGCCGCCTCCGTCGTCAGCGTGCCAGCGAGCGCCCCTGATGGCAGGATAGGCGGAAGCTGGTCGCGGCGGATACCGAGCGCTGTGAGCAGCACGTCCGACCAGTCGCGGCGTTCTTCATCGAGGAGTAGAGCGCCGGCTGCATCGCTTGGATCGGCAGCAAATTCACCCGTCAGGCGGAAGCGCAGGTAATCCTTGGGTAAGAGGATCATGCTGACCTGCTGCCAGAGTGCGGGCGCGTGTGCCTGGAACCAGCGCACGGTCGCTGCCTGGAAGCCAGTTGAAACGGGGCTGCCGGTGATAGCGTACAACCGCTGTGCCCCCAACGATTCCGTGATCTCCGTCACCTGTTGCTGGCTGCGCCGGTCTGGCCAGATCACGGCCGGTGCAAGCGACTGGCGCCGCGCATCCAGCAGCACGGTGCCGTGCATTTGGCCGGAGAGTCCGATTGCGGTGATGCGGGCACTGGGCGCTTTTGCGCGAAGGTCTTTGATTGCGCCCGCTGTTGCGCGCCACCACGCCTCCGGTGACTGCTCGGCACGGCCCGGTTGCGGTTGCTCGATAGGGTAGTCGGCTGCTGTGGAGGCGACGACAGCGCCGTCAACGGTTGCCAGCAGCACCTTGACCGACGACGTACCGAGGTCGATACCCAGCCAATGCTCGCTCATCGTAGCTCACCTGTTTCGCGATCGGCCGGGCTGTACCATACTTGTTGTGCAGTGTCTGCCTGCCAGCCGGGAACGTTGATCTGCAGGGGCTGCTTTGCCCAGCCGGCAGCTTGCCTTCTCTGGACGTCCTCCCAGTGCGGCACGCCGCCAGTGGCGTCCGGGCTTTCGACGCTGGCGGCTCCGACTGCAGTTGCATCCAGAATGGCCTGCTCGGCGCGGGCGCCGTGCAGCAGACTGGCCAGTAGCCCGGCAATGGTACAGTCGCCAGCGCCTGTCGTGCCGCGCGCGGCGGCGACGAAGCAAGGCGTGGCCAACTCCCGTCCGAGCCAGCCTGCCGGCAGCGGGTCGAATGCGGCGCCGGCTGCTCGCAGGCGTGACGAGTCCGGCGTCGTGCGCAGATACAGGCCACGATCGCCGAGCTTCAGCCCGACCACGGCCGCGCCCATGTCAAGCAGGCGACTCGACAGGGCATGGAGCAGCTCTGCGTCGGGCGTGCGGTCGAGCGCGTGGTTCTGCATGGCATCGTAGCGTCGGCGATCGAGCATGAAGAGCGTTTCGTCCAAGCTGGGCAGAAAGAGATCGACGTGGGGCAGCACGTTGACGAGCACGCGTTCCCAGTGCACGCGGCCGGCTTCAGAGTTTGGATCGGGCTGTGCCATATCGACCGACGTCGTCACACCCAGCGTGTGCACGGCGCGCAGCACCTCAGCCAATTCAGCCCCGTCGTCGAGATACATACGCCGCATGATGGGTGGGTAGCCGAAATGGAAAATGCGTGCGCCGCGCACCTTCTGCAAGTCGACATCGGCCACCCCAAAGGTGTCGTTTGCACCGGGGCAGTGCAGAAAGATGCGGTCGACCCCAGGCGGGTTGATGACCAGGGTGTAGGACGAGTCAGCCGTGGGGTCGACGATCATGCCCTCGGTCAGCGTCTCATCATAGCCGCGCACGACGTCGAGGATGGCACCGCCGAAGAGGTCGCGGCCGACCTTCCCCATGAGGCGGACAGGCACGCCCAACCGATGCAGGGCGATGCCGGTGTTGGAAACGGCGCCGCCCGTGGAGATGAGTGCTGGACCAACCTTGTTGAGCCGGCCAGGGGTGAGCAAAGTTGCCAGCGATGAAACGTCCGCTTCAAACTCAGGAATGACGTCGACGCAGAGATGGCCAGCGACGACGATCTGGGGCGCCGGTCTACTCATGCGCTGTGTTCTGCTTTCTGAAGGGTGGTGATGGCGTGGTGCACTTCGCGCACGCTAGGGTAAATTTTTTGATAGACACGCTCAAATGCATGTGCGTAGAAGGCTGCGTCGGCGGCTACAGGCTCGACGCAGCGAGTTGTGTAGCGGATCGTCCGGACAGCGGCCCGCACGTCGGCATAGATGCCGGCGCCCAGCCCGCCCAGCATCGCTGCGCCCAGTGCCGTCGCCTCGTCGATACTCACGATACGCAGCGGCCGGTTGTAGACACTGGCCTTGATGCGCATGAGCAATTCGTTGCGTGTGCCGCCGCCCGTTGCCACGATCTGTTCGATGTGTGTGCCGGGCAGGTAGGGCAGCAGTGCCGTCAGCGAATTGTGCGCTTCGTAGGCGATCCCTTCCAGCACCGCGCGGTAGAGTGCTGCGCGCTTGGCATCGAAGGTCACGCCGACGAATGTGGCGCGCGAGAGCGGATCGTCATAAGGCGGGTTGGCTGTGCGCAGGTGAGGGAGGAAAGTGACACCCAGGCTGCCTGGAGGCACCGTTTCAGCCTCTGCAGCCAGCTCAGTGTACTCCGGCTGGTTGCCCACAGCCGTGCGGAACCATTCGACGCACGCGCTGGAGGTATAGAGTCCACCCAGCACGTAGTAGCCGCCGCTGACGTGTACGCCCTGTGAGTAGCCGCAGTGGCCGATGGTCGGGTCGCGGAGCACCTGGTCAGTCGCCAGGAAGAGCGCCTCGGCGGAGCCCAATGAGTCCAGCACAGCTCCTGGCTCGGTCACGCCCAGGGCAAAGGCGCCGCAGACGTGGTCATGTCCGCCTGTGGTGACGACGGTATCGGCTGGGAGACCGGTCTGTTTGGCCACGTCCGGCAGAAGGCCGCCCAAGCGAGTCCCACTCGGCAGCAGCGGTGGCAAGATGCTTGCGTCGACGCCGACCTCGGCCAGCAGGGTGTTCTCCCATTGCAGGCCGTTGATATCCAGCATAATGGTACGCGAGGCAAGCGAGTATTCTGATGCGGGCACGCCGCACAGTCGCCAGGTGATGTAGTCAGCGGCGTTGAGCCAGGTGGCAGTGCGTGCGTAGGCGTCTGGCGCCTTTTCCTGGATCCAGAGGATCTTGCAGAGCGCGAAAATGGGCTGCACTGACAGGCCCGTGCGCAGGAAAATGGGGTCGGCGCCAAGATTACGGCGCAGACGTTCCGCCTGCGTCTGGGTTCGGTTGTCAAACCAGGCGATGGCATCGTAGGTAGGCTCGCCATTGGCATCCAGGGGCACGCCTGTCTCGCCCACACTCGCCACGGCCACTGACACGATGCGGTGCGGGTCGTCGATCTGGTCGGTCATCTGGCGCAGAGCGGAAACTGTCTGTCCCCACATGGCGGCAGGTTTGTAGTAGGCCCAACCGGGTTGCGGATAGATTGTCGGTGTGGGCACGCTCGCCTTGGCTGCAATCTGGCCGTCGACGGTGAAGGCGATCGCCTTGATGTAGGAGGTTCCGAAGTCGATGCCAACGAGCAGGGCGTCACCTGCCATACGATTATCCTTTGACAGCGCCCGATGTGGCCCACGGATGATGGATCGTCGGGCAAACTGTAGTGCATTGCTGGAAAGTTGTCAACACCACACGAAGTGCCCAGGCTGTGGTGGGCTGCTAGCCATTTCCTTGGATATCGATGATGATCTTGACGACCTCGTCGTCGTACCGTTCATTCAGCGCGTAGGCCTGCGGGGTCTCCGCCAGCGGGAAGCGATGCGAGACAATGCCCGTCAGGTCGACTGCGCCGCTGATGGCCAGTTTGATCGCGCGCGGGTAGGTGTGTTTCATGCGTCGCGAGAGGCGAATGGTCAATCCCTTGCGGCGCGCCGTCGAGTGCTTCATCTCGAGCCGATCGGGGCCCGGGATACCGACCAACACGAGTCGCCCCCCGAGCCGCGCCATCTCTGCCGCCCACTGGATGGAATGGTCGGCCCAGGCAGCCTCGAGAGCCACATCGACGCCGCGTCCATCGGTCGCCGCCTTGATGAACTCCATTGGATTGCATTCCCTGAAGTTAATCGGGATTCCGCCATAGCGTTCGGCCATGGCCAGCCGCCAAGGGAACTGATCTACAACGTAGATGGGGGTAGCGCCCGACAACTTGGCCAACTGCAGGATATAAAGGCCAATGGGGCCGGCGCCAAGGATTGCCACGCTGTCGGCCACGCGCAAGCGGGCCAGGTCTACGGCATGGATGGCGATCCCGAGCGGTTCGAGCAGCGCAGCGCTGGCATCGTCCATGTCCTGTGGGATGGGGAAGCATGAGTGCGCCGGCATGATCATATATTCGCTCAGGCTGCCAGGATCGGGGTAGGTGCCGCAGAAATGCAGGCGATGGCATAGGTTGGGATGGCCCTGTTCGCACATTTCGCAGCGGCCGCAAGGTTGGGCTGGGTCGACCGCCACACGTTCTCCCACCTGCAACGGGGCTGCATTGCCGTCCAGACTATCTGGCCCGATAGCTTCGACAACGCCGGCGAATTCGTGGCCGAGGATCAGCGGTGTCTCGACAATCGTTTCGCCGATGCGTGCATCCTGGTAGGTGTGAAGGTCGCTGCCGCACACGCCGACCGCCGTGACGCGCAGCAATACCATGCCAGGTCCTGGCGCAGGTGGCTGCGGCAGCTGCACGACGCGCAGATCGCGCGGCCCGTGCAGCTGCACCGCCATCATTGTTTCACGGCTGTCACTGCTGTGGATGTCCCCGCTCATGATGCAGCTCCCGTCTGCACGTGCACTTTGAGGGTCGAACCGGCGGCAAAGCTGGCAAAGACATCGGCGAAGGAGTGCATCGGTGCGACATGGCTGACCAGTGGAGTGACGTCAATCGCCCCGCTGGCCAGCCAGTCGATAGCAGGCAGGAAAGTGTAGCAGAGGGCGAAACTGCCGATCATGGTCCAGTCGTTGTGGAAGATGTCGTATGGATTCAACGTGACTGTGGCGGTCTTGGGTGTCACCCCAAATTGCAGATATTGGCCACGTGGCCGCAGATACTGAAAGGCGCTCTCGATCACCGCGGGTACGCCGGTGGCGTCGATGACCACGCCAAAGCCGTGGGGTGCCACGGTGCGCAGCTGATCGGTCTGATCGGGTCCCGGTGTCACGGCGAGTGACGCACCCAGTGTGCGTGCCAGTGCGATGCGTGCTGGCTGTTTTTCGACGACAGCGACATACGACGCGCCGACGCGACGCAGGGCCTGTACCAACAACAGACCCATCGGCCCGGCGCCGAGAATCAAGATGGGATCAGCGGGCAGCACGCGGATACGCTTCATTGCGTGGACAACGCAGGCGAGCGGCTCAATAAACGCTGCCTGGGCGTCGCTCAGGCTCGCAGGGAGCCGGTAACAGGCTCGCGCCGGCACGGCGGTGTATTCGGCGAAGCCACCCGGCCGCGTGATACCGAGGCCTTGCCAGTTGAGACAGTGGTTGGCCATCTCGTTGCGGCACATATTGCAGTGGCCGCAGTAGAGGTTGGGGTCTACGGCGACGCGATCGCCAGCCTTGAGGTCGGTAACCTCGCGGCCGACCTCGACGATGACGCCGCCGAATTCATGGCCGGGGATCAGGGGGAAGCTGGACATATATTCGTTGCGGTAGATATGTACATCGGTGCCACAGATTCCGCAGCGGGCGACCTGTACGACGACTTCGTCCGCACCGCAGGTCGGGTCTGGCACACGCTCGACGGAGATAGTTTGGGGGGCAGGAAAGACAACTGCTTGCATAGCGGGAATTCCTCGATCATACCCAAAGCTGAATTTGGTGGCGGCCACTGCCTCAGCAATCAGCAATCCGCCATGACGCACATTGCATCGATCACCATGCGCAGTAGCCGCCATCGATCACCATATCGTGTCCTGTCATGTAGTCCGACGCGCGGGCTGCCAGGTAGACGACCGCACCCTGCAGATCGGTGACCTCGGCCATGCGTCCCATGGGTGTCATTCCCATCCACGTTGGCAGCATAGTCTGGCCGAGGGGTGTTGCGAGCAGGTCGTCGACGAGTTTCGTGCGCGTATAGCCGGGGCTGATACTGTTGACGCGCACCCCGCGTTTGGCCCACTCTGCCGCCAGGCTGCGCGTGAGATGGAGCACGCCGGCCTTGGCCGTGTTGTAGGCAGACTGATTCTGGGGCGTGTTGCTGATATGGCCGGACATGGACGCGGTGTTGATAATCTTGCCGTAGCCGGCCGGCAGCATGGCGCGGGCTTCAGCCTGGGCGCACAGAAAGACCGAGTTCAGATCGACGTCGATCATGCGCAGCCAGTCGGTGTAGGGCGTGCTCTCCGCGTCAGACCAGAGGCCGATCCCTGCGTTGTTGACGCCGATGGTGAGTGATCCCCATGCGTCGACGATGGTGGAGACCATGGCTGTGACCTGGTCGGGTTTGGTCACATCGGCCTGGATGGCAAGGGACGTGACACCCTTTTGGGCGAGTTCGCTGGCTACTTCTGCGGCCAGATCGAGCTTCAGATCGACGACGGCAACGGCAGCGCCTGCTTCGCTCAGCGCGTGGGCAAAGGCACGGCCAATTCCCTGGCCGCCGCCCGTGACCAAGGCTGTGCGCCCGGTCAGGCGGAAGCGTTCGAGGATGGGTTCTACTTCGAAAACGGGATCGCTCATAGTTTTCGCTCACTTTTCGGTGATCGGGTTGTATCGCATGCGCCATGCGTCACACCTGACGCGTTTCTCACTCGGCCACAATAATCTGTGCTTTGACCGAGGTTGGCGGCATGTGGACGGCAAAGTCAAATGCGGCAACGCTGTCGGCAAAGCGGAAGGTATCAGTGATGAGTGGTTTGACGTTCAGCTTGCCGCTGGCCATCAATCCAATTGCGCGTGGGTAGACATGTGCGTAGCGGAAGACATGTTCGACGCGCGCTTCCTTGACCATGGCAGCGGCCACGTCATAGGCGATGGTCTGCAGCGGGATACCGACATAGACGACGGCGCCACCTGGGCAGAGTGGGCTGAAGACGCTGGCTGCGGCTTTCTCATTGCCGCTGCACTCGAAGACCAGGTTGGCGCCCCAGCCATCGGTCATCTTGTCGACGACGGCCTTCAGATTTTCGCTGGCGATATTGACCGGCGTGATCGGGCCGAGCGTCGCCGCCAGATCGAGCTTGGGCTGTTGGACGTCGGTCATGATGATCTGGCTGCAGCCACCCGCCAGTGCCGCGAGTGCCGTCACCATGCCGATCGGGCCGGCGCCCATGACGACGGCGACGTCGCCGGGCTTGATGCGTGCTTTCGTGGCAGCGTGCATGCCGACTGCAACCGGTTCGACCATTGCGCCCTCGGCGAAGCTCACATTGTCGGGCAACTTGAAAGTGAAGGCAGCGGGATGGACGACTGTCGGCCGCAGTACTCCGTGCACGGGCGGTGTCGCCCAGAAGCGCACAGCGGGGTCGAGGTTGTACATGCCTTGCAGCGTGGCCTTGCTGTTGGGATCGGGAATGCCCGGCTCCATACAGACGCGGTCGCCGGCCTTGAGGGTCGTCACGGCAGCGCCCACTTCGACGACGACGCCTGAGGCCTCGTGGCCGAGGATCATGGGTTCGCGCACGACAAATTGGCCGATAGCGCCATGCGTGTAGTAGTGAACATCGCTGCCACAGATACCGACCGTGCGCAACGCAATACGGACGTCATGCGGGCCGAGCCATTCGGCCACGTTGCAGTCGCGCAAGGCGAGGACATCTTTTTTTTCAAGGACCAGGGCTTCCATGGTAGCACTCCTTTCAAGAATGGAGCATGGGTGAAAGTACAGCGGTCTGTTGGGAAGGCTTGTGGCAACGGTGTGGCGCGCGCTGTGGCTCACCCTTTGCGGACGATGATCACAGCCAGAACGAAGCAGAGCACGGTCGATACCCACAGGGGAATCGTCGTCTCGAGAAAGCGCATCCACAGCAGGCTGATGCCAATCCACAGAATGACACTGATGAAGACGCGATCGAACGTGTTGGTTTCGATGGGAAGAAAGCCGCGTCGTCCCTTGTGCTGAACAGGCGCCACCAGTTGTTGGGATGGGCGTTTTGTGTCGGCCATCTGCTTACTCCTTGACCGCACCGAAGGTCAGCCCGGTGACGATATAGCGTTGCACGAATACGAGAAAGACCAGTGCGGGGAGGATGGCGACCGTAGCGACTGCGGCCATCTCACCCCAGTTTGTGCCTGTGACCGAGACAAATGCGGCCAGGCCGGTCGTGATCGTGCGCGCATTGACGCTGGTCAGGTTGGCTGCAAAGAGATACTCGTTCCAGGCAAAGATCCAACTCAAGATAAAGGTAATAGCCAGCCCAGGTGCAACAAGCGGTGCCACGACCCGTGTCAGCACCGTCCAGCGCGTGGCGCCGTCGACAAAGGCTGCTTCGTCCAGCTCGACCGGAACGCCATCCATGATTCCCTTCATCAGCCAGACCGCAAAGGGCAGATTGAAGACGCAGTAGAGCAGGATGAGTCCGATCTGTGTGTCAAACATCGTCCATTCACCGATCGTGAAGACCCGTGTGAAAATCAGGAACATGGGCAGTACAAATGCGGCAGGCGGAGCCATGCGCTGTGTGATCGTCCAGAAAAAGATGTTGTCCGAGCCGGGCAGGCGCCAGCGTGACAGGGCGTATGTCGCCAGCAGGGCCAGAATGGTCACCAACAGTGCATTGCTGGTAGCGATCATCAACGAGTTGACCAGATAGCGTTGGAAGACCGGATCGGTCAACGGTTTTATGTAATTCGGTGCATAGAAAGATTTGATCAACAGTGTCGGCGCGTCGAACAGCTCGACGCGGCTACGAGCGGAAACCACGATCATCCAGTAAATCGGGATAATCGTGACGACAGTCACCACACTCCACAGACCGTACAGCCCGATCCAGCCAAGGACTTTACGGAAACTTGATGTCTTCATGCTCGTCTCTCACTCTCGTTGCTTGCCGACCTGAGCCAGCGCAATGAACAGCAGCCAGCAGAGGACGATCGTGAAGTACAACACCAGGAGCGACATCGCCGAGCCGTACCCATAGTCAGTCTTCGGCACGACAACGCGATAGATATGAATGCCGATGAATTGAGTAGCTGTACCGGGGCCGCCGCTTGTCAACATAAATACTTCATCGACGATACGCAGTGCGTCCATCAACCGAATAAAGATGACAGTGAGCAGTACTGGCATCATCATTGGGATGGTCAGAAAGCGGAAGACCTGCCAGCGGTTGGCGCCGTCGACCTGAGCCTGTTCGAGCGGTTCTTTAGGCATTGCGGTCAACCCGGCCAGCAGAGTCAGGGTGACGAAGGGTGTCCAGTGCCAGATATCCATCAAAATGACGGTGATGAAGGCTTGGTCGGCAAAAGTGCCGAGGCGGTAGTCAAAGTTGAACCACTTATCCAGGTAATAGGGAATTGGCCCGAAGCCGGGGATGGTCAGCAGGCGCCACGTTGCGCCGACAGCGATCGGGGCCATGACCAGGGGCAGGACATAGATAGTGCGGAAAACCGTGCGCCCTGGGAAGCTTTTGACGAGTGTCTGTGCCAGCAGAAAACCGAGCGCCAGTTCGACGATGACAGTAGTGAATGCAAACAGGCCGGTACGCCACAGCGAATCCAGGAAAGCACCGTCAAAGACCAGCCGGCGATAGTTGTTGACCCCAGCCCACTGCATACCCAGCTGATTGGAAAACGGGTTCCAGTCAAACAGGCTGACGAAAAGCACGTAAAAAAATGGCAGGAAACCGACCAGCGCCAGAATGACCAGCGTTGGTGCCAGCATCGCCCATCCCATTCGATTCGATCGCATCTGTTTGTCCTATCGAAACATCATGCGTCTCAAGTCATGCATCAGGAGTCACGAGCCAGGCATGAAGCATGGCTCGTGACTCCTGGTTGCGCATCTATTCGACGCGGCTCACGGAGTGGCCTTTACTGGCCGTACCCCAGATTGACCAACTCGGCGTCAGCGGCGGCGGCGGCCTGGTCCAGCGCGTCGGCAGGGGAGATCTCACCCGAGAGGGCCTTCCAGATGAAGGGCTGCACGACTTCGCGCAGGGCGGAGTGGAAGGGGAAGGGTGGGGCGCCGCGGAACAGCGGGCCTGATTCCTTCATCAGGGTGTAGTAGTTGTCGGTCTTGGCATCGACTTCCTGGACCTTGGGGTCACTGTAGGTTGATTCCATGACAATGCGCGAGCCAGCGACGGCCCAATCTGCCTGTACGGATTCCTGGCCGATGTATTGCAGCCAAAGCAGCGTGCAGAGTGGATTCTTCGACGAGATCGGCAGGCCAAAGGCGCCGCCGTCGTAGTAGCCGATGTAGCCAGCGCCCGACTCGGCGTCTGCCATCACGCCTTCCGCCACAGGGGGAAGTGCCACGCCGACGTTGCCGACAACCTTGGAGCGTTCCGGATCGGTGGCGATCCAGGCAGCGTTCTCCCCATAGACCCAGCCTTGGGCCGCGCGGCCGGCGGCAAACGATGCTGCAACCTCATCCCACGTGCTGGCAGTGGCTTCTGGCGGAGCATCGGCCAGCAGGCCGACCCAGAAGGCCAGCGCGGCCTTGGCTGCGTCGCTGTTCATCTCGCCACCGTTCTCGACGGTCGCCTTCCAGTTTTCCTGGTTGATGCCCCAGTTATAGACACCAAAGGTCGGAGCAATCGTCTCGAAGAACTCGTAGAAGGAAGATGCATGGCCGGTATTGCCCTGCACCGTGGTGCCCCACAGTTCGAGGCCGTTGTCCTCACCGTACTGGGTGAAGAAGTCGGCGATATCCTGATATTGCTGGTGGGTCGTGGCTGGTGCCAGATCATAGCCGTACTGTGCCTTGAAGGCTTCCTGAATCGCCGGGTCGTTGAAGAGGTCGAGGCGATAGAGATAGACCTTGACGAAGGCTTCCATCGGCACGCCGTAGATATTGCCGTCCGCATCCTTGAAGTTGTCGATGAAGGAGGTGAACTTGGCGAAGTCAAAATCCGGCGAAGCCAGTTCCGGGTTGTCGGCCAGCAACTGCGTGATGTTCGTCAGGTAGCTGTTGGCCAGATATTGGTAGATAATGTCCTGTTCGATGTACACGAAGTCATAGATGCCGGTGCCGGCCTGCATGTCGTTGATGGCCTTGTTGTACATCTCATCCCAGGACGTCGGTTCCAGTTCGACCTTGATACCGGACGTTGCTTCGAAGGCCGGTGCGAGGACTTCGGCGGCAAACCGCGTGGGCGGGGTGCTTTCCGAGACGCCACGGATCGTGACGCCCTCACAGCCGGCGGCCTGTGCGGCTGTCTGCCACCAGCTGGCCTCACCGCTTTCGGCGGGTGCAGCTGGCTGCTCGGCAGGGGCCACGGTCGTGCATGCTGACAGGATCATGGAGAAGAGCACCATGATGCTGATCAGAACCACCATTTTGCGTTGTAACATTCGTTGGATCTCCTTTTGCCATAGATTGGGCATATTACCGTAGCAACAATCGACAAATCGAGGGTAGTGGCGAACGAAGCCAATTTCGTCTGTGATTCCTCCTTTCCACGGCAGGCAGCGCCGTCGACCGTTACTTGGGGCCGCTTGATTCGTGCACCTTGATCGTGGGCTGCAACAGGATTTCCTGGGGTGGACGACTGGGATCGGCGATACGCTGCAGCAGAAGTTCTGCTGCTTTTTTTCCCATCGCGTAGGTCGGCTGTGCAACGACCGTCAATGCCGGTTTCACCAGGAACATCCACTCCATTTCATCAAAGGCGGCCAGCGCGACATCCTCGGGAATGCGCAATCCGAGTTCATCGATGGCACGCAGCGCGCCGATGGTGAGCAGGTTATTGCCGGTAAAAATTGCATCCGGCGGGTTGTCGAGCCGCAGCAATTCCAACGTCAGCGTATGGCCGAAATTGCTGCGTGGCATCCCCCGACGCACCCGCGTCGGATCGACTTCGATGCCGTGGGCTGTCAGAGCCCGCACATATCCTTCGTAGCGCTCGGCACCTGTGCTGGCATTGGGCACGCCCAACACGGCGCCGATGCGCCGATAGCCGTTTGTGATCAAGTGCGACACCACCTCGAAGGCAGCCTGCGTATTGTCCGCCACGACCATATCAACGGGGGAACTTTCCACGCGACGGTCGATGACCACGACAGGCACCTGTGCCTCTGCCAGGCGGTGATAGATCTCGTTGTCCGAGGCTGCCGGTGAAACGATCAGGCCGCTGACCTGCTCGTCCAGAAGCAGGTCGATGTAAGCGGCTTCCTTTTCAGGGCATTCGTCCGAATTGCACAGCATGACCGAGAACCCCTGTTGCTGTGCCACATCTTCCACAGCGCGCACCACTGAAGTAAAGAACGGGTTCTGTATGTCAGAGATAATCAGCCCGATAATGCTGGAGCGTTGCACGCGCAGGGAACGAGCAACGCGGCTGGGACGGTAATTCAACGCTTGAATCGCATCCTGCACACGGATGCGCAGCACATCGCGCACGTAGGGCTTTCCAGCGATCACGCGAGACACGGTTGCGGTCGAAACTCCGGCACGCCGGGCGACATCTTCAATTGTCACTGTCACGGTATTACCTTTTTGCGCACGCAGAGCCTATTTCAGTGTAATCGATTTCAGAAAAAGTGTCAAGGTAAATCGAAACACGAGAAATGATTGTTTTTCGTACAGAGGGTCCTTGCTTGGCGCACGCAATGTGCCTTTTCCTGGTCACATGACCGGCACAACGACTCGTCTGGCAGGGAGTGGTCGGAGTACGCCGTATTGGGTAGACTGGATCGAGCCTGCTCTGCAGGCTATTCGAATTGGCTCAACAGGCTGAGGTTGATCCTTCGAATTTTTGTTGTTACGCTTGAAGGGAGGCTGCAATGGTGCAGAGAATCATCATCATGGGCGCTGCCGGGCGCGATTTTCACAATTTCAACGTCTACTTCCGCGAGAACCCTGCCTATGAAGTTGTCGCCTTCACTGCGACGCAGATTCCCTACATTGAGAATCGCTGCTATCCGGCGGGTCTGGCGGGGTCGCGCTATCCCACTGGGATTCCGATTCTTGCCGAGAGCGAGCTGGAGCAACTGGTGTGCAGTGCACAGATCGACACGGCGGTGTTCAGCTACAGCGATGTGACCTACGAGCATGTGATGCACGTCAGTGCCCGTGTCATGGCGGCGGGTGCCAACTTTATGTTGCTGGGGCCGCAGCAGACCATGCTGTCCTCCAGCAAGCCGGTCATTGCAATTTGCGCATCGCGCACTGGGGCGGGCAAGAGCCAGACCAGCCGGGCCGTCGTGCGCGTGCTAGGCGAGCTGGGCCGGCGTGTCGTCTCTGTGCGCCATCCCATGCCCTACGGCGATCTGGTGGCGCAGGCCGTGCAGCGCTTCGCTGCCATGGAGGATCTGGTTCTGCACCGTGTCACGATCGAGGAGCGCGAAGAGTACGAGCCGCACATCGACGCTGGCGGGGTGATCTATGCTGGCGTCGACTATGCTCGCATCTTGCGTCAAGCGGAAGCGGAAGCGGATATTGTCCTTTGGGACGGCGGCAACAACGACCTGCCTTTTTTCAGGCCGGACCTATGGGTCACGGTCATTGACCCGCACCGCGCCGACCACGGGCTGCGCTATTTCCCGAGCGAAGTCAACCTGCGCATGGCCGACGTTTTTGTCATCAACAAGGTTGAGACTGCGTCCTTTGAGCAGATTGAGCGAGTGCGTGAATTGGCGCTGCAACTCAATCCCGACGCCGTCTGCATCGACGCTGCCAGCCCTATCTTTGTGGAAGATCATGCAGCGATCCGCGGCCAGCGCGTCCTCGTCATCGAAGATGGCCCTACGCTGACACACGGTGAAATGAAGTACGGCGCTGGCTGGGTTGCGGCACGGCGTTTTGGTGCGGCTGCGATCGTCGATCCCAAGCCCTATGCGGTCGGTTCGATCGCTGAAACCTTCGTCAAGTATCCTGAAACTGGCCCTGTCCTGCCGGCAATGGGCTACAGCGACCAACAGGTGACCGACCTGGAAGAGACAATTCGCCGCACCCCGGCCGATGTCGTGCTGATTGCCACGCCCATTGACCTGCGCCGCCTCATTGCGATTGAGCGGTTGGCGTTGCGCGTGCGCTATGAACTGCAGGAGATCGGCGAACCGACCTTGCGGCAGGTATTGGGAGATTTTGTGGCGACCCATGTCAGTGCCGGTGCATCCAACGCGGAATGGGTGGCAGGAGCGCGAACCCCTGCGATCACTCTGCGAACTTGATGATTGGCAGCCAGTGGTAGACGTGACTGCCCCATTCAACGGCTCCCCTATCGCAGGTTGTCGCCATGGGGCGCGGCTGACCTCGTTGGTCGCGCCCCATGGTGTAGCCGAGAAGGGTCGTGCAGGCGCCGCTGTCGCGCAGCGGGCTGGCCGACAGCGGATCGTGTGTGAGGGTCGGACCGCCGTTGTCCGCCAGCGCGCCGAGCAGGGGCGCGGTATTGGTGAGTACATGGGTCAAGACGCCGGTCAGGGTACAGCCGTCCACCACTTCGATCAAATTATAGTCGAACGAGTCTAGGGTGCCGGCACAGTCGGGCGCCTGTCGGGCGACGTTGCCGGCCATCACGGTATTGCGCACCTGCACAGTGGCCGTGTTGGCTGTGCCACCTCCTTGTCCGTCTGCGCCATCGCCCATTTCCCACAGCTCGGCACCCGCCGTGCCTGCACTGTTTTGTGCCAGGGTGGTTGCGTCGATGGCGAGTGTACCTGACCCGGCGTTGTAGATACCGCCACCGTCGCCGCCATTTCCACCTTGGGCGCCGCTGCCACCGTTGCCTGTTCTGTTCCCGCTGATCGTACTGTTGTCGAGGTGAAGGCTACCGGTGTTGGCAATGCCACCGCCAGGCCCGCTGTGCCCACCTTGCGTGTGCGTGCCGAAGACGTCGATGCCCGTTGCCGTGGCATTGGCCAGAATGCTGGAGAATTCGACAAGGGCGCTGCCGGTATTGGCGATGCCTCCGCCGGCGCCGCCTGTGCCGCCAAAGGCGCCGGGTGGGCAGAGCCCGCGCCCGCTGTGCCCGCTCTGGTTCCCCTCGATTGTGCTCTCGGTGAGAATGAGTGTCCCGCTGTTGTAGATACCGCCGCCGGCGCCACCGCTCCCACCCCCGCCGCATGGCCCTTCACCGCCGGAGCCGGCTGTGTTTGACGAGAGTGTACTGCGCTCCACGCGCAGGAAACCGTCGTTGGAAATAGCGCCGCCGGCGCCGCCATCACCGCCGCGATCGGAGGAGAAGAAATTGCTGGGTGATGATGCGCCGTTGCCTGCGTGGCTGGCGACCACAGTACTTTCGAGCAAGGTCAGGTTGCCGTTGTTCAGGATGGCTCCGCCCGGCTCGCCGGGCTCGGCCGTCTGGCTGATGACCCTTCCATCGGGTGCTCTGCCGTCGTCCAGCGTCACGGCACGGACTGTGACGACTGCACCGCCATGGACGTGTAGGATGCGGTCGAGGCCGGCGCCACCGATGTAGGTGTTCTGCCGGCTGCGACCGACTACGTCCATGGTGGCCAGCAGGTCGAGGTCGCCTGTCTGATTGGCGTCCTCATTTGCTCCTGCGTGTGTCAGGTCGTAGCGACCGGCGGCAAGGGCGACGACGGTGTGCGTCGGGCCAGGCGCTGCACAGGAGTCGACCGCATTTCCCGTATTGACACTCTGAATCGCCTCGCGCAGCGAGCAGGCGCCGTTCACAGTCATCTCGTCCTCAAACGTGGTGACAACAATCGTGACGGCGCTCGTGGTGTGGAGTGCGGTCGATTGCTGGCGACTCGCGAGGCTGATTTCGGCTGCATTGGCTGAGGTATCCAGCAGGTTCAGCAACGCGATGAAAACAATGGCAGCTAGCAGCGGTGTGAGCGGTGCACTCTTGGCAAACTGCACAGACATAAAGGATTCCTTTCGTGTGAAGTGTGGGGCAGATGCGCGTGCGTCACGGCCTGTGATGTCCTTATCGGATGCTGCTGGGTGTCTGTTATGATTATCGCGCTGTTGATGAAGCAATGGTTCGCTCAATTTGCCGGAGGGCAGCCAGGTTCCGCATGGTCTGGCTGATTTGTGCGATTTGACGAATTCAGGCGTTCGTGTCATTTTGCCAGTGACGGCGCAGCCGTCAGCCATTTCCAGATCATGCAAGGAAAGGAAAAGTTCATGTCGAGGCCTGTAACGCTTTTTACTGGTCAATGGGCTGATTTGCCACTGGAGGTGCTTGCGCAGAAGGCAAGTGCCTGGGGCTTTGACGGCCTGGAACTTGCCTGTTGGGGCGACCATTTCGAAGTTGACAAGGCGCTGGAGAGCGACCGGTACGTGCGGGACAAGCGTGCCCTGTTGGAGAAGTACGGGCTGGGGTGCTGGTCGATTTCCACGCATCTCGTTGGCCAGTGTGTCTGCGATCCTATCGACGCGCGCCATAAGAGCATCCTGCCCGATCGCGTTTGGGGCAACGGCGATGCAGAGGGTGTCCGCCAGCGTGCTGCTGAGGAGGTCAAGAACGCTGCGCGCGCGGCCAAGCTCTTCGGGGTGAGCGTCGTCAACGGCTTCACGGGCAGCAGTGTCTGGCACAAGCTCTACTTCTTCCCGCCCACCAGCGACGCCGAGATCGATGCCGGCTATACTGATTTTGCTGCGCGCTGGACACCGATCTTCGACGTCTTCCAGGCGCAGGGCATCCGTTTCGGGCTGGAAGTACATCCCACAGAGATTGCCTACGATATAATCACCTTTGGCCGTGCTCTGGAGGCCGTCCACCATCATCCAGCGTTCGGTATCAACTTCGATCCCAGCCATCTGGTTCACCAGTTCATTGACCCGGTGGAGTTGATCTACGCGTTCCCGGATCGTATCTTCCACGCGCACATCAAGGATGCCAAGGTGCAGTTGACCGGACGTAACAGCATCCTCTCGTCGCATCTTAGCTTTGGGGACCGCCGTCGCGGCTGGGATTTCGTCTCGCCGGGGCATGGGGACGTCAAGTGGGACCCGATTGTGCGGGCGCTGAACCGCATCGGGTACCACGGGCCGCTCTCTATCGAGTGGGAGGACTCCGGTATGGGCCGCGAGTTTGGTGCGCCGGAGGCTCTGGCTCTGGTGCGGCGCATGGACTTCACACCGTCTTCTGTGGCGTTTGACGCTGCATTTTCTAGCTGATTCTCAACGGTCGGGGGATGGCGGGTCACGGTTCTGCCTGCCATTCCCTGGCGATCCAGCAAAAATCCCGAAGCAAGGAGGCCATCATGTCTGAGCTATTGAGCATCGCCACGGTGTTGGAGCACGTGCGTTTTCGCAACATTGGGCCGACCCGCGGCGGCCGTGTCGTGGCTGTGGCCGGCGACCCGCGCAACCAGGCTGTTTTTTACTTTGGCGCTGTAGCCGGCGGCATCTGGAAGACGGAAGATGCCGGCACGACCTGGCGTTGCATCTCTGACGGCCAGTTGAAGAGCCCATCTGTCGGTGCGCTCGCCGTCTCTGACAGCAACCCGAATGTGATCTACGCTGGTATGGGGGAGTCGACCATCCGCATCGATGTATCCTACGGCGATGGCGTGTACAAGTCGACGGACAGCGGGCATACCTGGAAGCATCTTGGCCTGGCCGACACGCGCCACATCGGCAAGGTGCGCATCCATCCCCACAACCCGGATCTCGTGTACGTGGCTGCGCTGGGCCATGCATTTGGGCCGAACCCGGAGCGTGGTGTCTACCGCTCGCGCGATGGCGGTGCGTCGTGGGAGAAGGTGCTCTTTGTGAGCGACAAGGCTGGCGCGGTCGATTTGAGCATCGACCCGCAGAATCCGGACATTCTCTATGCCAGCATCTGGCAGGTCTATCGGAATTTTTGGGAACTGAAGAGCGGCGGGCCGGATAGCAGCCTGTGGCGAACGCTCGACGGGGGCGATACGTGGGAGCGCATCAGCGACAACAACGGTTTTCCGTCGTCGCTCAAGGGCAAGATTGGCGTGGCGGCGTCGCCGGTCAAGGCGGGTCGTGTTTTTGCGGCAGTCGAAGCCAAAGATGCATCGGGTCTCTACCGTTCCGAGGACTTTGGCAAGACGTGGACATTCATGACGAACGATACCGAGTTGCTGGCCCGCCCCTGGTACTACATGCATGTCTATGCTGATCCGCAGGATGCGGACACTGTCTACATTCTGAATCTGAACATGGTGAAGTCCAGCGACGGGGGCAAGACTTTCTCGGCGATTCCTACGCCGCACGGCGACAACCATGATCTCTGGATCGATCCGCGCGACAACCGGCGTATGATCGAAGGCAACGACGGTGGCGCGTGTATCTCCTTCAACAGCGGGGAGTCATTCAGCACGATTTATAACCAGAAGACCGCCCAGTTCTACCACATGGATGTCGACGATCAGTTCCCCTACCACATCTACGGCACGCAGCAGGACAACTCCAGTATCTGTGTGCCGAGTGATACGATCGGCGGCGCCATTACCTGGGCCGACTGTAAGGTTGTGGGCACTGGTGAGAGCGGCTATATTGCCGTCAAGCCAGACGATCTCAACACGGTCTATGTGGGTGCAGTGGGCAGTTCGCCCGGTGGTCAGGGATCGCTGCAGAAGGTCGACCGTGTCTCCGAGCAGATTCATCTTGTCAATGTGTGGCCGGAGAATCTGTACGGCCGTGGTGTGGGTGAGGCAAGGTATCGCTTTCCGTGGACTTATCCCATTCTTTTTTCTCCCCACGATGCGAGCGTGCTCTACACCTGCGGCAACGTGGCTTTCCGGTCGACCAACGGCGGCCAGAGTTGGGATGCCATCAGCCCGGACCTGACGCGCGCCGACATGAGCAAACTGGGGCCGTCGGGCGGCCCGATCACGCTGGATACCAGCGGCGCTGAGCATTACGCAACGATCTACACCTTTCGTGAGTCTCCGCACGAGGCGGGTGTTTTCTGGGCCGGCAGCGACGACGGGCTGGTGCATGTCTCGCGCGATGGTGGCCAGAGCTGGCAGAACGTCACGCCACCTTCACTGCCTGAGTGGAGCTACATTCGCACCGTGGAGCCGTCCCCCTTCGACGCTGCGACGTGCTATGTGGCTGCCACGCGCTACAAGCTGGACGATCCGGCGCCGTACCTCTTTCAGACCACTGACTACGGGCAGAGCTGGACCGCCATCGCCAAGGGGATCGGCGAGAGCGACTACACGCGCGTCCTGCGCGCCGACCCGAATGTGAAGGGTATCCTCTATGTCGGCACCGAGAGCGGCCTCTATCTTTCGCTCGACGACGGCGCATCCTGGCAGCGGTGGCAGAGCAATCTACCGATCACCCCGGTCTACGATATCAAGATTAAAGGAACCGACCTGATCCTGGCTACGCACGGGCGCGGCTTCTGGATTTGCGACTACCTGACGCTGCTCTATCAAGCGTTGCAACTGGCGCAACCCAAGCGGAAGCCCAGTGGCAAGGTTGCGGCCATGGTGCATACTTTTGTGCCGGGGTTGCTCAAGACTGTGGCGGAGTGGCAACAGGCGCTCCAACTGGCCAGTCAGGAGATCGTGCTCTTTGCCCCGCGTCGAACCTACCGTGTCCTGCCCGATCTCTTTGCCGGCTGGACCCCATCTGAAGGCAAGATCTACAGCATCGGCCTGGGTTCGGGTGCGACGATCATCGTCAGGAAGTCAGAGACCGGCCAGATCGAGCGCACGATCCTCGACGCCGGCGAAGGTATGCAGCGGGGTGCAGTGGTGGATTACTTCCTGGCTGAGGCACCGGGCGACGACGTGGCAGTCAATCTGGCATTCCTCGATGCTGGCGGCAATCTCCTGCGCGAGTTTGGGCGTAAGCCGGTGGGCTACGCCACGTGGGATGAGAAGCAGAAGGGTATGGAGCCGGGGCCATGGTTGCCCCTGATGGCCGGCATGAATCGCTTCGTCTGGAACTTGCGCCTGCCAGGCGCGACCAAGGTGCTGGGGAACAAGACGGCAGGCGACGCCAGCGAGGGTCCTTTCGTGTTGCCGGGCGCCTACCAGGTGCGCCTCATCATCGGTGAACAGTGCATGACGCAGCGTTTCGAGATCGTCAACGACCCGCGCCCGCGAGTGACCATGGAGGAACTCAAGGAGCAACAGGAGCTGCTGCTGCGCATCCGCGACAAAATTTCGGCGGCGCATGAAGTGGTCAA
>CAIRNL010000053.1 GCA_903879975.1 uncultured Chloroflexota bacterium
CCGGCGCCGGCATCGTGGCCGACAGCGACCCGACTTATGAGTTCAACGAGTCGATGAACAAGCTGAAGGCGTTGGCGGTGGCAGTCGAGCAGGCAGAGAGAGGAATCTAGAGGAGTCATCCCATGAGTGAACAGCCATTACCCCGCAAACGCATCTTGACCGGTGACCGGCCGACGGGGAAATTGCATCTTGGCCACTACATCGGCAGCCACCGCAACCGGCTCAAGTTTCAGGAACAGTACGAGTGCTTCTTCCTGATTGCCGACCTGCACATGCTGACGACGAAGCCGGACAAGGAGAGTATCGAACACATCGCTGAGATTGCGCGTACCATCGTGTTGGACCACCTGGCCATCGGCATCGATCCGCACAAGGTGACTTTCTACTTGCAATCGGCTGTGCATGAGGTCTACGAGTTGCAGTTGCTGCTCAGCAGCCTGGTGACGGTCGAGCGTCTGCAGCAGCTGCCGACGATCAAGGACATGGCAGCAGCGGCTGGCATGGACCAAATCCCGTACAATCTGCTCGGCTATCCGGTTCTGCAGGCGGCGGACATTCTCATGCCGCGCGCCAACCTGGTGCCAGTCGGCAAGGACAACGAGAGCCACGTCGAGTTGGCGCGCCAGATCGCCCGCCGCTTCAACAATGCCTACGACGAGGTCTTCCCGCTGCCCGATTCCTTTGTGGAAGGCGGCACGCTCGTGGGTACGGATGGGCAGGCCAAGATGAGCAAGAGCCTGGACAACGCCATCTTTTTGAGCGACGACGCCAAGACTGTTCAACGCCGGGTCATGAGCATGTACACGGACCCGAACCGTATCCGCGCCGACATTCCTGGCACGGTAGAGGGCAATCCCGTCTTTGTCTACCACGATACCTTCAACCCCAACAAGGCTGAAGTGGCGGATTTGAAGGAACGCTACCGCACCGGCAATGTCGGTGATGTCGAGGTCAAGGAGAAACTGGCCACAGCGCTCAATCACTTCTTGGAGCCGACGCGCGAACGTCGCGCGGCCTACGAGTCGCAGAGCGGTTTTGTCGACGAACTGCTCTACAACGGCACGCTGCGCGCGCGGGAAGAAGGGAAGCAGACCCTGAGCGCAGTGCGCAGGGCGATGGGGCTGGCGGGCGCCTGGAACCGCATCAGCCGGGCCGCTGAAAAACGCATGAAGAAATCAGGACAGTGAGCGTCTGGGGAGCGGGAGAAGGGATGGGTGGAAATCAAATCGCCGACTGCGATTCCCGCCCCCATCAAGGAGGATCGCTATGATCGCCATCATCGACAACTACGACAGTTTTACCTACAACCTCGTGCAGTTCCTGGGCGAACTGGTGCAGCAGATGCCCGTGCGCGGTGAGCTCAACGCCGAGATTCGCGTCTGGCGCAACGACGAGATCGATGTGGAGGAGCTGGCCGAACTGCGCCCGACACACATCGTCATCAGCCCGGGTCCCGGCACACCGCAGAAGGACAGTGGCGTCAGCAACGACGTCATCCGCGTTCTCGGTGCGACGACCCCCATTCTAGGCGTCTGTCTGGGCCAGCAGTGCATGGGCTACGTCTTTGGCGGCGCTGTGGTGCGCGCGGCGCGGCTCATGCACGGCAAGGTCAGCCCGGTGCACCACCACGGAACCGGCGTCTTCCATGGGCTGCCCAGCCCCATGACCGCCACGCGCTATCACAGCCTGATCGTCGCCGAGCCGCTGCCCGACGAGTTGGAGGCGACCGCGTACACTGCCGAGGGGGAACTCATGGGCATCCGCCACAAAACACTGCCGATCCATGGCGTTCAGTTTCATCCGGAGAGCATCCTGACCGAATCTGGCAAGGAGTTGCTGGCGAACTTTCTGAGGATGTAGATGCGGGGGATGATGACTGACGACCTGAATGCTGCGATCCATACCTATCTCACCACCGTGCCGGCCAGCGGCTTTGCCGGCCGGGAGGTGCGCATGGCCGAATGCTGGCGCGGTGCAGAGAACCTGCTCTGGCGAGTGGGATGTGCCGGCCAGGAAGCTGCGGTCAAGCTTTTTCTGGATGCAGGGCAGGCACGCGGGCGACGCCAGTTCGATGGGCAGCAACTTTTTGCTGCAGCCGGCATTGCACCTGCACCGCTGTGGTTCGACCGCTATCCCGCCGGACTGGCGCGCCAGGTGCTGGTCTACCGCTGGGCGGATGGTGAGGGGATCGCGGCGACAGAGGAGGCGATGCTGGCCCAACTCGCCGGCGTCGCTGCGACCATCCACAGCCATCCTGCGGGCGATATCCGTCGTTTTTGTCCGCGGCCGGTGAACCTCGACTATTTCTGGCGTGTGGTCGCCGGTGGCATCGAACCGGTGCAGCGCTGGTGCACAGAAGTGGGCTGCGACAGCATGGCGGCGCTGGTGGAACAGCTTGGCGGGCGGGCGGCGGCAGTCGTAGAGCAGGGATTGCCGCTTTGGCAGGTGGCGCCACCGACGCCTGTGCACGGCGATCTGTCGCTCGCCAACGCTCTGGCGGTGGGTGGAGCCGTCATGCTGGTCGACTGGGAGATGTTCGGCCTGGGTGATCCCGCTCTGGAGGTCGCTTCCTTTTTGCACGACAGCCGGTCTGCGCTGTCCGCCGCCCTCCTGGCTGGCTGGCGAGAACAGTATTTGGCTGCGTCGAGTGACTCGCAGATTGCACGGCGCATCGAAGTGTACGAACAGTTGCTGCCGCTGCAGCAGCTGTTGTTTCTGCTCAATGGACTGCGCCGGCTGACGGCGGCAGAACGCGCGGACTCCGCCTTTCACAGCCGCCGAGCCTTCCTGGCCGAAACGTTACAGATAGCCACGGACGCTGCGCAGGTAGCCCTTGACACCGTGCCGCCAGATGCTGGCGGCGTTTTATCTGGCGAGGTTCAGCGCCTGACTTCATAGAGGAGGAGATGTACCATGACCGTGACCGCGATCCAACAGGCGATTCATCAACTGTTTGCCGGCCAAGATCTGACGGCCGATGCTGCTGACGCGGCTATGACTCAGATCATGGAAGGCGAGGCAACGCCGGCGCAGATCGGGGCCTTCCTTGCTGCGCTGCGGATGAAGGGCGAAATCGTAGACGAGATCACCGGCTGTGCGCGTGCCATGAAACGCAGCGCCGTGCAGGTGCGCCCGGCCATCGGCGACGCCATGCTGGTCGACGTTGTCGGCACGGGTGGCGACAGCATCGGCACTTTTAATATCAGCACGACTGCGGCCTTTGTCGTGGCAGGGCATGGCGTCAAGGTCGCCAAGCACGGCAACCGTGCAGTGAGCAGCCGCAGCGGCAGTGCCGACGTGTTGGCCGCGCTGGGTGTCAACCTCCAACTCAGTGCCGAACAGGCCGCCGAATGTATCGAAGAAATTGGCCTGGCGTTCCTGTTTGCGCCTTCTTTCCACCCTGCCATGCGCCATGCGATTGGGCCGCGCCGCGAGCTGGCTGCCCGAACGATCTTCAACATCCTCGGCCCGCTGACCAACCCTGCCAACGCCACGAACCTGCTGGTCGGCGTTTTCAGCCCGAGCCTGACGGAGCCGATGGCCACTGTCCTTGGGCAGATGGGCGCCCGCGCTGCTTTTGTCGTACACGGCGCCGGCGGTACGGACGAGCTGAGCCTGACCGGCCCCAACCGCGTGAGCCACCTGCACGAAGGCAACGTGCGCACCTATGAGTTCGACGCGCAGGAACTCGGCCTGGCCCGCGCCGGCATCGCCGAGTTGGTGGGTGGCACGGCCGAAGAAAACGCTGCCATCACGCGCGGCATTCTTGCCGGTGAGACCTGCGGCGCCCAGCGCGATGCGGTGCTGCTCAACGCAGCGTTTGCTCTCAGCACCGAGTGCGGCGACCTTGCGGCAGGGTTGGAAGAAGCACGCGCCAGTATCGACAGCGGATCAGCCCTGGCTGTGCTAGAATCGTATGTGCGCAAGACACAGAGTTTCCTGGGATGAGGAGTCGGAGTGCAGAACGGCCGATCCTGAACATCGTTGAGAGGTACAGCAATGAAACCGTCCCAACTTGACATCGCCAAACACAAAGGCGAAGTGCTCGACCAGATCATGGCATGGAAGCGGCAGGAAGTGCCGAAGCAGATGGACCTGGTGCCGTTGAGCCAGGTCAAAGCCTTCGCCCGGCTCACCCCGCCTGCCCTCGACTTTGCGGCTGCGCTGACGGCTCGGCCCGGCGCCAGCCTCATCGCCGAGGTGAAGCGCGCCAGTCCCTCCAAAGGCGTCATTGCCCAGGAGTGGAACCCGGTGCAGATCGCTGAGACTTATGCCCGCAACGGCGCCGCCGCCATTTCCTGTCTGACCGACAGCCGCTTTTTTCAGGGACAGTTGACCTATCTCACGGAGATCAAGGAGCACCTGCGCACCATTGACAGCGAAGTACCCGTGCTGCGCAAGGATTTCCTCTATCACGAGTATCAGGTCTACGAGGCACGCATGGCTGGCGCGGATGCCATCCTGCTCATCGTGGGCGTGCTGGGCGACAACGACCTGCACAGCCTGCGCGAGCTGGCCGAGAGCCTGGGCATGGCTGCGCTGGTCGAAGTGCACGACGAGGCCGAGACCGAACGTGCGCTCAAGAGTGGCGCAAAGATGATTGGCGTCAACAACCGCGATCTCCGTACGTTCCAGGTCGACATCGAGACCACCGGACGCCTGCGTGCGCTCATCCCATCGGAGAGGATCCTCGTCGGCGAGAGCGGCATCCGTACGGCGGCGGATGTGCAGCGTATGGCTGCCATGGGCTGCGACGCAATCTTGGTTGGCGAGACCTTCTGCAAACTGCCGCATGCTGCGCGCGGCGCCAAGGTTGCCGAATTTTCTGCCGCTGGCCGGCTGTAGCGCCCGGCATACCGGCCACCAATCATCAGGGAGGTGCGCGTGAGCGATTCCATCAGTTTCCATATGTCGGCAGACGATTTTCGCACCTTCGGCCACGCCATGGTCGACTGGATCGCCGACTACCACGAACATATCGAGTCACGGCCGGTGATGGCGCAGGTCAAGCCAGGGGATATCCGGGCCATGCTGCCTGCCACGCCGCCGCAGACGGGTGAACCCTTTGTCGAGATCATGGCTGACGTTGACCGCATCATTATGCCGGGCGTGACGCACTGGCAGTCGCCCAACTTCTTCGCCTATTTCCCGGCCAACGCCTCTGGCCCGGCGATTCTGGGCGAGCTGCTTTCGGCGGGTCTGGGTGTGCAGGGCATGCTATGGGTGACCAGCCCGGCCTGCACTGAGTTGGAAATACACATGATGGACTGGCTGGTCGATCTGCTCGATCTGCCGGCAAAGTTCAAATCCACCGCTGCCGGGGGGGGCGTCATTCAGGATTCGGCGTCGAGCGCGACCCTGTGCGCGCTGCTGGCCGCGCGTGAGCGGGCCTCCGATTTTACCATCAACCGCAGCGGCGGGACGGGGCGCATCACCGCCTACGCCACATCACAAACCCATTCCTCGGTGGAAAAGGCCATGATGGTGGCAGGCCTGGGGCGCGAACAGCTGCGTCTGGTCGAGACTGACGATACGTTCGCCATGCGGCCTGCTGCCCTGGCTGCACGTATTGCGCAAGATCGCTCGGCTGGTTTCATCCCGGCGTTCGTGTGTGCCTCTGTCGGCACGACCTCCTCCAATGCCATCGATCCCGTGCGTGCGATCGGTGAGATCTGCCAGCGCGAGCACATCTGGCTGCACGTCGATGCGGCCATGTCGGGCACTGCTGCGCTTTGCCCAGAATTCCGCTGGATCCACGACGGGCTGGAGTTGGCCGATTCCTATTGCTTCAACCCGCATAAGTGGATGTTCACCAACTTCGACTGCGATGCCTTCTTTGTCGCCGACCGCAAGGCACTGATCCAGACGCTCAGCATTCTGCCCGAATTCCTGCGCAACGAGGCGACGAAATCCGGTGCGGTCATCGACTACCGCGACTGGCAGATTCCGCTTGGCCGGCGTTTCCGCGCGCTCAAGCTCTGGTTTGTCATTCGCCACTATGGGATCACTGGATTGCAGTATCATGTGCGCGAGCATGTTCGGCTGGCACAGGAGTTTGCTGCCTGGGTTGCTGCCAGCGATGCGTTCGACGTTGCGGTGCCGGCTCCACTCAACCTTGTCTGTTTCCGGCACCGCGCCGGCGATGAAGTGAACCAGCAGATCCTGGATCAGCTCAACCGCAGCGGCGATCTCTATCTGACGCACACGAAGCTCGACGGCAAACTGACGCTGCGCCTGGTGGTCGGCCAGACCCAGACGCGTGCCGAGCATGTCGCAGCTGCGTGGACGCATATCCAGGCTGCGGCGACGGCAGTGACTGCGCAGCGCGCCTTGAAGGTATCCGACCCATGACCCACGTCAAGATCTGCGGCACCACCAACCTGGATGACGCCATCGTCGCAGCTGAAGCCGGCGCCGATCTGCTTGGGTTCATTCTCTACCCCAAGTCGCCGCGCTATGTCGCGCCGGAGACGATTGCTGCCATTGCGAACAGCCTCCGTTCCAGGGGGAGGCGCGTGCCGATTCTGGTCGGCGTCTTCGTCAACGTTGCACCTGCCGATATCCTGGCAACGCTGGCCAGGACTGGGCTTGACCTGGCACAGCTGCACGGCGACGAGCCGGCCAGCGTGTTTCCTGCGTTGCGTGGGCGGGCGTTCAAAGCGCTGCGGCCCGTAGGACTCGACGATGCGCTGGCGCAGGCGGAGATTTTCTGGACGCATGGCGTAGGTGCCGGGCCGCAGTTGTTGATCGATGCCTATGACCCGCGCGCGTACGGCGGAACAGGACACAAGGCGGACTGGGATGCGGCGGCAGCGGTGGCGCGGGGCTTCGACCGCATGCTCCTGGCCGGAGGACTTACGCCGGAGAATGTGGCGGAGGCGGTGCGCACGGTGAAGCCCTGGGGCGTCGACGTCGCCAGCGGGGTAGAGGCGGAGGCGGGGCGCAAAGACCCTACGGCCGTGAGGCGCTTCGTGGCCGCGGCCAAGGCGAGCGGCGGATCTACCGGCGAGCCCTGACGTTTCGATCTCATTCCATTCTTCATCATAGCTGCAGCCAAGACGAGCAGCCACTACACGGTGCGCCTGGGTCGCGGCATGCGTTTCGATCCCGCAGCTTTCGACGACAAGCGGGCTGTGTGGCATAGGGGGTGACATGCGCCGCAGCCGCTGACGTGGGGAGAACGGATCAGGCCAAGTGCGCCGTCACTGAG
>CAIRNL010000054.1 GCA_903879975.1 uncultured Chloroflexota bacterium
GATATCGAAGTACTCTCCGTACATCTCCTCGTGCGGAATTTCGAAGTACTCGCCGATGCCGTCGGCAATGGGATGGCCTGGTGCCACGACCCAGATGCGTTCCTTCTCATTTGCCTCGCGCCACTTGAGATCGCAGGTCGTGCCCATCAGGCGCTTGAATATTTTGGAGAAGTGACCGGAGTGGAGCACGATGAGCCCCATGCCCCTCAGGACGCGTTCGTGCACTTGTTGTACGATCTCATCGCGTACTTCACCGTGGGCCATATGCCCCCACCATACCAGCACATCGGTGTTGTCGAGCACGTGCTCGGTGAGGCCATGGCTGGGCTCGTCCAGCGTGGCGGTGGTGACGATGCAGCCGTGACCGCGCAGATAGCCGGCAATTGCGCCGTGGATGCCTTGTGGATAAATCTCGGCAATCGCCGCATTTTGTTTCTCATGGCGGTATTCATTCCAGACCGTCACGCGGATCGACTGTGCCATAGAAATACTCTCCCTTTGGTGTAGAAGTTCGAAAGTAGAACCGTTTTGGTTGACTGTTGGTGCGTTTCTATACGACTGGATGTGTCATGCCGGCCATGGAGCCGTCCACATCGGCCATCGTCACCGGCTGCCCCCCGCGCGCGGCTGATGCCTGAATCATGTCCCAGAAGATCGCCATGCGCAGCCCCACTTCAGGCGGGCTCGGGTTGGTGAGATGCCCGCTGCGCACACGCATGAACTGCTCCCATGCGCCATGGGACGGCGGTACCTCGACCGGTACGAGGTCGGCATCGCCCTGGCGTTGCACTTCCAGCCGTTCCCCCCACACGCCCGTACGCAGGATACCGCGCGCACAGAAGACGCGTACGTCCGAAGCGCACGACTCGATGGTGTCGCCACAGCCACTGAGCGTGATGAGCGTACCTGACGCCAGTCGTGCCATCGCTGCGCCGAGAATGTCGACCGGCGCGCCGCGGTTGTCGAGCCAGGCTGCCACTTCCACTACCGGCTCGCCAGCCAGGTCGGCTACGGTGTTGAGCAGGTGCGCTCCGGTATCGAAGAGAAAGCCACCGCCAGACAGCAACGGTTTCTGGCGCCAAGTGCCGCGCGTGTGAAAGTTCCAGCTCTGCCACGCCACGCCGTGGATGTTGAGGATGTCGCCCAACTCACCGGATCGCAACATCGTCACTGCTTGGCGAATCTGGGGGGACAAGCTGCCGTTGAATGCCACGACCAGCAGGCGGCCCGTGCGATCGCGCGTCTCGATGAGGCTGCGCGCCTCGCGCGCAGTCATCACCATGGGCTTCTCCACCAGCACGTCCAGCCCTGCTTCCATGGACTGCTGAGCCTGGTCGTGGTGCAGGGCATGCGGCGTGATGATGAAGACGGCATCGAGGTCTTCTGCGTAGTCGCTGAGGAGCGTCTCCAAGTCCGGCGTGTTGGGCGGCGGCATCAATCCGACATCGTGAAAGAGCTCGCCGAAGCGTTGGTAGGTCTGTGCGGACGGCTCGCAGACGACTGGGATCTGTACCGCATCCTGATGGCGCAGCATGGTGACCGCATGGTGGCGCGCCATTCCGCCGCAACCCACAATGGCGACGCGAAGTTGAGGCGCAGGTGCAGAGAGGTTGGCTGATGGCATGATGGGATCTCCTCGAATCGTGAGTGGTTCAGTACTCAAATAGTGCCATAGGGAAGCAACTCTGTCCAGGTGCCACGCCGGTGGGGGCCACTTCACGCCAGGGGCAGAAAATGTTCTCGGCACGCTGCAGCAGAGGCAGTGTGACCAGGAAACCGGCGCAGCATGCCGGGGGCGTGCTGCGTGCCCCAACTTCAATTGCAGCGCGTGGGTGGGGGCAGGATGTCTCCTATTGCTGGCGTTGGGTGCCGCACCAGGATGCCGGTGTGCAGTAAGACCCAGGGGAGTCTGGCGCAGGCGACGCTGTCCTGGGTCTTGTAAAGTGGTAGCCTGCCTTTCGCTCCCGTACATCCTACGTCGGTGCGAAATTTACATGGCTCATGATTCTACATCCACCTCCTTCGATGCTATAATCGGTATTGTGCACCACGATGCGTGCAAAGGGTTTCCTGCCATATGTAAGATGAGATGGCGATGCCTGGCAGCGACTTTCCCTCTTTGTGGGTCTATGGCGGCAGAGGGCCATTGCTGCGGGCGACCCAAAGGGGCTGTTTGAAATGGATACACTTGCCCCAGAGATGTGGCAGTGCAGCAGGATGTAAAGAGTTCATTCGCCTCGACAGGCTGTGTTCTCCATGCATTGTCTGCATTGACCGCTAAAGCGAGTAGCACCTCCAACAGTTCCTGCAGACCGATGTGTAGAAAAATGATCATTTTGAGGCGGCGCAGCCTGCCTCATTTGAAATCGCTCGATCGTTCAGAAGAAGGCATAGAACGGCAACGACTCGTCCAGGTGAGTGGATGTCAGGTGTCGTTCCAGCAGACAGTCAAAAGGGGATGCGGATGCAGGCGGTGTTGCCGCCAGACGCCGGTGCAGCAGATGCC
>CAIRNL010000055.1 GCA_903879975.1 uncultured Chloroflexota bacterium
GCAGACAGGGGGAAGTTTTCTCCATCGTGAGCGAAATGCTGGACAGCCGCAACCGTGCGTTGGCCGAAATCACTCAGGCCGACGACTTCATCGTCAGCGACCGGCTGATCAGCTTGATGCTGGCGCAGATTGCCGAAAACAAGACGCTGAACGCTGTCTTTGCCGATCTATTCGATCCCGAGGGTGCCGAAATCTATCTGCGGCCTGCTGCGCGCTATGTCGCCATCGGGACGCCGGTCAACTTCTACACGGTCTTAGAGGCAGCAAGGCGACGGGGTGAAATCGCCATCGGATACCGAGTTACCCAGCAGAGCAGCGACAAAGCCAGATCCTACGGGATACGCGTCAATCCCAACAAGGCTGAGAAAGTTATGTTTACAGCGGAAGACAAGATTATCGTGATTGCAAATGAATGACGGCTGGCATGGGCTGGCCGGCTCACGTGGCGCCCAGCCCATGCTGGATCGCCATGACTGCGGCCTGGGTGCGGTCGGCCACCTCCAGCCTGGCGAGGATGGCGCTGACGTGGTTACGCACCGTACCTTCGGACAGATGCAATTCAGCGGCAATCTCAGCGTTGGTGTAGCCGCAAGCGATGAGCCGAAGGACATCCCGCTCACGTTCGCTCAGTTTCTGTGTGAGCAGAGTTTCCGGCAGTGTCTGTTGGCTGGCTACCTGTCCCAGCACCTTTCCCGCCACAGACGGGTCGACAAAGCTCTTGCCATTGACAGTGCCACGCACGGCTCTGACGAGATCGACGCGCGGTGTATCCTTCAAAAGATAGCCTGCTGCGCCGGCCCGGATGGCGTCGATCACCCATTCATCGTCGTCATAAGTAGTCAGCACCAGCACCTTAACGGCGGGATAGCGCGTTCGAACCCGGCGCGTGGCCTCGATGCCATTCATACCTGGCATTTTCAGGTCCATCAGCACGAGATCTGGCAGATGGCGAGCGACCTGTTCGACCGCTTCGGCGCCATCACACGCCTGGCTGACAACGTCGATGTCTTTTTCCAGTGCCAACAGCATGGTCAATCCGTCGCGAATAATTGCCTGGTCGTCACAGATCACGACTTTCATCGGGTTCCTCGCCATTCTTTGATCAGCTTGCATCCTGTATAGTCAGCCGTACGACGGTGCCCTGCCCAGGCCGGCTTATAATGCTCAGTTCGCCGCCGGCCATGCCAGCACGTTCGCGCATCCCGGCCAGGCCAAAATGGCCTGTCACCGACGCGTGGTCAGGATCGAATCCCACGCCGTCATCGGTCACCTCCAATGTCATTCCATTGGCCAGTACCAGGTGAAGTCTGAGCAGGCGCGCGTTGGCATGATGTGCTGCGTTGGCAACTGCCTCCTGAGCGATCCGGTAGATACATTGCTCGGCTGCCAGTGGCAACACCGGTAGCTGTTCTGGTACGGACAGGTCTAAAAAAAGATGGGAGCGCTCGGCTGCCTCTGTCGCCATCTGACGCAGCGCAAGCGTCAGCCCCAGATCATCGAGCGGGCTGGCACGCAGCGATTTGAGTGCGCGCCGTGTCTCCTGTAGGCCAGAGCGCGTGGCGTCCAGCGACCGGTCGAGCATCTGCTGAGCGGCTGGAGGATCGACTCCCCAATAGGCTTTCACGGTTTCGAGCTGAACGCTCAATGCGCTCAGCGTGTGAGCCAACGTATCATGTAGCTCGCGTGCCATGCGGTTGCGTTCGCGGCTGATGGTCAATTCTTCGAGCGTGCTGGCGTAATCGGCCAGTCGGGCGTTTGCCTGTGCCAGCGACCGACGCTGTTCTTCCAACCTCTGAATCAGGGCACTGATCAAGTAGCCCACGACGAGAAACATCAGGGTCTGGATCAGAATCACCGTGAGTGGCGGTGCCAGCGAAGGACCGCCTGGTCGGAACCGGCTCACCTGCAGAACAATCATCAGAACGGCTGCGATCCAACTGAACATGATGACATAGGAGAAGGCATAGCGCCACGCAGTGAGGATCAGCGCCATGAGCAGCAGCGGCGTCAGGCGCAGCGTGATGGCCTCTGGGCCGTTCGCCTGCGTCGGCGGCAATGGCAGCACCGCCAGGTTCGCCGTCAGAATTGGCAGCACGGAGAGCAGGGCGATGATCGACCGCACAAAGATATCTGCGATCCAGTTCCACGAGTGTCGCCACAGGGTCAGGCCAAGTACGGCGAGCGCGCAGAGGCCATTGATCCAGTAGAAAACGGGCGGAAAGACTGGGCGCGGATAGAAGGTCTGATCAATCGCCAGCAGCATCAAGAGATAGCCTAGCCATAGTCCGGCAGTCAGCTGCAGCAGCCGGAGCATATCACGTTGCGTGGGATGTTCTGCCATATCTGGGTTTATATCACAGAAGCAAGGGAGTTGCCACGTGTCCGCAATCATCGATTCCGCCCGTGCACAATGACACCGATCACGGCCGATCATGACAAAGGTCATGCCGTTGCGCCCAGATAGATGATCGCCGACACTACCGCGGGAAGCTCAGACTTGCTACAGTAGAGGTCGATAGAAAGCAGGCTCTGGCAAGTTCGCCCTTTCGGCGGCAGCGGTGCCCGAAACTCCTGGTTTCTACATCCCATGACTGTAGACTCACAGATGACGCAGTCCTTCCATCAGAAAGCGAGGTCCTATGATTTCCCTATCGCACTTCTTCCGATCCGCTGTGATCGTACTGCTGGTCGCAGCGACCTTCCTGGCCCTCTGCGCTGTTCCCACCCGCGCGCAGAGCAGCTATCCAGTTGTCGACACCGGCCAGACCACCTGCTATCACGCGACGGGGGGAATCATCGCCTGCCCTACGACCGGTGCGTTCTACGGCCAGGATGCACAACACGCCGGCAATCCAGCCAGTTACACCGATAACGGCAACGGCACCGTGACAGACAACACGACGGGCATCCTGTGGCAGCGGAGCGCCGATAGCAATGGAGATACGGTCATCAACGTGGCCGACAAATTCACGTACAGCCAGGCTGGCGCCTACTGCGAGAACCTATCGTTAGCAGGATATTCGGACTGGCGCCTGCCTACGATCAAGCAGCTCTACTCCCTGATCGATTTCAGCGGTGTCGATCCGAGTGGCTACAACGGAACCGATACCTCCGGCCTGATTCCATTTATCGACACGGATACCTTTCGATTTGGCTACGGCGACGTTGCAGCTGGCGAGCGCATCATCGACGCGCAGTATGCCTCGAGCACGCTCTATTCTGGCAGTACCGGACCGATGGGCAGCATGCTCTTCGGTGTCAATTTCGCCGATGGCCGCATCAAGGGCTATGGCTTGACAATGCCAGGAGCGGGTGGCGGTGAGAAGACCTTCTATGTATTTTGTGCGCGCGGCAGCACTGCCTACGGAGCGAACGACTTTGTCGACAACCGAGACGGCACGATCACCGATCGTGCGACCGGGCTGATGTGGACACAGGATGACAGCGGCTCCGGTCTGGATTGGGAAGAGGCGATGGCCTACGCTGCAACCCAAAATACCGCCAACTATCTCGGCCACAACGACTGGCGGCTGCCGGATGCCAAGGAACTACAGAGCATTGTCGACTATACACGGTCGCCTGCCAGCACGAATTCCGCAGCGATCGATCCACTCTTTCGCACGACCGGCATCATCAACGAGGCTGGGCAGCCCGACTATCCCGCCTACTGGACGAGCACCACGCACGCCAATCGGACGAATGCACCGGGCCGGAACAGCGTCTATGTCAACTTCGGTCGATCCATGGGGTACATGAACAGCCAGTGGATCGACGTGCACGGCGCGGGTGCGCAGCGCAGCGATCCCAAAATCGGCAATCCAGCCGACTATCCAAACGGGCTTGGTCCGCAGGGGGATGCCATCCGCATTGATAACTACGTGCGCCTGGTGCGCGATGCAGGTGAAAACACCGCACCAGTGGCAGCATACCAGATCATGCTACCGCTCGTTGCGCAGAATAGCGCTGCAGCCCCAGCGCCGACTCCTGGCCCTCTATTCACCCTCGAACAGACCCTCTCTGAAGGAGCGCAGCGCAACACCATCGCGTTTGACGGACTGGCCTTCCTCACCGGCAACCTTGGTGCCGATTCGTTCTTCCCACCGGGAAAGGTTGCCGATTTCTGGGGTTTTCAATACCTGCGCGACAACGATCCCACTGAAATGGGACACAACACCGATTTCCTGACCCGTGCGGCGTTTATTCTCTTGACAACCCTGACACCGGCGCAACGCGCTGACCTGATCGAACTTGCCAAAGTGCAGGTGGACGACATCAACCAATATGCCACCGATCGCTTCGTGCTGATGAAGGCCTTTCGGCGACTGCTGGAAGGCGACCTGCCCGGGCAATCCACCGGGCTCGATCTGGCGGCGGTGAAGGAATACTCGGCCAGGCTCTATCGGCTTGACGGTGAGATCAGCTATGAACGCGCCCAACTCATGGGCACACTCATTGCCAACTTCACCACCGAGCAGCGAGACTTCCTCGACGCGCGCGTGGGCCAAGGGATGCTCGAATGGCCGCAGCTTGCCGAACCAGAAGAGCTACGCGGTCTTGAGAACGACGTGAAGGTGGCGGTCATGACCTACGCAGGCGACATGTTCAGCTGGTATGCAGGCTCACTGGAGGCAGACGTCTATTTCTGTCCGGAGCGGCAGGGCACCTACTTCGGCTCCTTCTATTTGAAAGATGCCCCAGCGGTTGGCAACCCTGACTATACCATCCCCTCCAACCTCACGGCCGAGATGGGTGAGGCCTTTCTGCACACGCTTTCTGCCGAGCAGTCCGCTGTGATTACCGACCTGGTAGACGATCAGAAGGCAGACTTGCAGGCTATCGTGGCGCGCCGCACGGAGATTGCCACGCTCCTGCGTGGATTCATGGATGGCGCCACGCCCGATCGTGCGATCGTGCTGAGCCTGATGGAGCAATATGGCGCGTTGGACGGCGAAATCATCTTTCGTTATGCCACGGCCTTCGCTGAAGTCAATCAGACTCTGTTGCAGGAGCAACAGGAAGCGCTCCTGACCCTGCGCACCAATCTATTGGGCGATCTGGCGATTCCAACCGGGGCCTACCGATATGCCGAGCCGATTGCTATGCCCGATATCCCCAACACCGATTTTTTGTTCGCTCCATCCCTGCGGTAAAGCACTTCAGGTGCATGCACGGGTCTGCAGGCCAGGATGGCCCCCGATTCATCGGGGGCCATTGCGTTCCATCCTCCTTACCGGGTCCATGTCGCCCCGGCCGATCCATGCTACACTGTGACAGCCGGCGCGTGCGATGACTTCCAGCCAGCGGCACTTGCTCTCGACCAGCGAAAGGTTCACCTATGTCCGACACCCTGATCTCTACAATGACCGTGCAAGCCGCCGTCACCCGCATCGGCGACCACGACCACTGCCAAGCTGGCGGCACCATCGGCGTCAGCGGCGCGCTAGCTGCTGCGTTGGCGCAGGCCACGGCCAATGCCACGCGTGCGGAGCAGCCCAGCACTGCGCAGGATGCCGCAGCCCAGGTTCTGCAGGCGGCGATGGCGCGCAGCCGTGCGGCCTTTCTGCGTCTGGCCGACCAGGATGCCAACGCCATCCTGGAATTCGTGGCGATCGAGGAACGCGGCGAACCGCTGGCCGGCTATGCACTGCTCTGCCGCGGCCCGCAGCAGATGGCCGATCTGGCCCTCGAATCCGTACGGGCCATGCAGTCTTTCCGGCCCCTTGTCTGTGAGCGCAGCCACGACGACCTGGAGTTCGCCCTGACACTCATGGCCGGCGTCGCCCGCGCCGCCATGCAACTGCTCGACAGCAACCTGCGTATCTGGCCGCTGTCTGAGCTGCTGGCAGAGTTCGATCCACACGTGCACCGTCTGCTGGGCGAAATCGATGCGCTGCAAGCGGTGTCCCGCATCCGGAAGTAGAAGGAGCCGATTGACGCCGGCCTGACGTCTAGCTGCCGGTGTGTGACGGTATCACGCGTTCGTGGCGGGTGCACGCTCCGACCAGAACTCGATGCGGTGCCCCTCGGGGTCGTGGCAGTAGAAGACCCAGGCACCCCAGCGCTGGCGGATCGTGGTGACGGGTGTTTCTGTAGACGCCAGCCAGTCGTGCAGCACGGATAGATCGTCCACCTGCAGCGCCAGCGTGATCCCCTGCCCTTCCGCTGCCACAACCGTTGCCCGGCTCGCATCGGCCACGCTCAGCGCGGCGCCGTCATTGAGCACAAACTCTACGAACCACTCGTTCTCGAAGCTCACCGCCAGGCCCAGCCGAACGCGGTAGAAAGCCACCGTCGCCTGCCAGGCACGGCAATAGAGGATCGTATTGGTGCGCCGCACGCTGAATCTGGATTCTGCCATCTCGCGATGATTGACCTTTCTGCCGTCATTGGAGAATATCCGCACAATCCACGGTCGATTGTGCTATGTTATCCTATCGTACACGACCGCTACCCAGGAGCAGAACAACAAGGAGCCTGTCCCAGTGAAAATTTTGCTCGACACCGACATTGGCAGCGATATCGACGATGCCATCTGCCTTGCCTACTTGCTCGCCCAGCCGCAGTGCGAGCTGTTGGGCATCACCACCGTCAGCGGCGAGCCGGAGAAGCGCGCCATGCTGGCCAGTGCCCTCTGCAAGGCTGCAGGCAGAGAGGTGCCCATCTTTCCTGGCGCGCCGCGGCCGCTGCTCGTTGCAGCGCGCCAGCCGCTGGCTCCGCAGGCTGCTGCGCTCAGCGGCTGGCCGCACGTCAGGGACTTCCCAGCGGGCCGAGCGGTCGGCTTCCTCCGCGACACGATCCGCGCGCATCCGGGCGAGGTGACGCTGCTCGCGATCGGCCCTATGACGAATCTGGCGCTGCTCTTCACCCTCGACCCCGAGATCCCCAGTCTGCTCAAGGCGCTCTATCTCATGATCGGCTGCTTTGGTCGTGGGCTGGACTTCGAGGGTCGGGTCAACGAGTGGAACTCGCTCAACGATCCGCATGCAGC
>CAIRNL010000056.1 GCA_903879975.1 uncultured Chloroflexota bacterium
CGTTGCCTTCCCGGCGCCGCCCTGCAGCGCCAGGAAGAGCGCCACTTCGTCGATCCGCCCCTCCATGACGACTGGGCGCTCGATCTGCGGCAGCCGTTCGGCCAACTGGCGCAACGCATCGGCGTCGCGTTTGCTGCGCGCCAGGGTGTAGACGCCACCTTCGGGCACACGGCGCAAGGCCTCCCAGGTCAGCAATCCCGCAGCTGCACGTACATCGAGCACGACGCTGTGCCGGCTCAGCCCAGCCGCATCGAGCACGCGGTCGCGCACATGGCCGAGCCGCTCGCCAGCGTTGGAGATGGTGCGCTGCAACCAGCGATCGCGCGCAGCATCGGTTGGCGAATAGGTCAGCACTTCGGCGTGCTCGTCCTCAGCGGCGAGCATGGCTGCCAGTTGAGCTTCGCGGCGGCGCGCCACGTCTAGGCGGATGGCCGCTTCGTAACCCTGATCCGACGGCTGGTAGAAGACTTTGCCCTGGAGTGAGGACGGCAGGTATTGTTGGGCGACCCAGTGGTCGCGATAGGCGTGCGGGTAGAGATAGCCCTCGCCGTGGCCAAAACCTTCCTTGTCTCGGTTGCCGTCCTTGAGGTGGTTGGGAATACCGCTGTCTGCCTCCTTGTTCACCTGTTCCAGTGCGTCGAAGAAGGCAAGTGCCGTGTTGGACTTTTTGGCCGTAGCGAGATAGAGCGCAGCTGTGGCGAGATGAAAGCGGCCCTCCGGTAGCCCAACCTGCTCGAATGCCTGTGCGCAGGCGTTGACGACCTGGATTGCGTTGGGGTCGGCCATGCCCACATCTTCGCCGGCAAAGATCAGCATGCGCCGGAAGATGAAACGCGGCGACTCGCCAGCGTAGACCATCTTGGCCATCCAGTACAGCGCCGCATCAGGGTCGCTGCCGCGCAGGCTCTTGATGAAGGCGCTGATCGTGTCGAAGTGATAGTCGCCTTCCTTGTCGTAGAGTACAGCGCGGCGCTGGATCGACTCTTCGGCGATGGCCAGGGTAATGTGCAGATTGGAGAGGGGGGGGCGGAAAGAAGACGTGTCAGCTTTTTCCCGACTCTCGATGTCCCCACGCTCCACATCTCGACTCTCCGGTCGCCCAGTCCCAGTCGTTTCCACTGCCAGTTCCAAGGCATTGAGCACTGCGCGCGCATCGCCATTGGCAACTTCGACCAGGTGCTCCAGCGCATCGTCGTCGATGGTGATGTCGAGCCTACCGTAGCCGCGCAGCGGGTCTGCGAGCGTTTGGCGCACGATGGCGCGCAGGTCGTCGTTGGTGAGCGGGACAAGCTGAAAGATACGGCTGCGGCTGACTAGCGCTTTATTGACCTCGAAGTAAGGGTTTTCGGTCGTTGCGCCGACGAAGATGACCGTACCGTTTTCGACCCAGGGCAGGAGCGCGTCCTGTTGGGCCTTGTTGAAGCGATGTACCTCGTCGACAAAGAGAATGGTGCGCTGCTGGTAGAGGCGCGCCCGATTCTGCGCCTCGTCGATAGCCTCGCGGATATCCTTGACACCGGCCAGCACTGCGTTGATGGCGATGAAGTGGGCGCGTGTCGTGTTGGCAATGACGCGCGCCAGCGTTGTTTTGCCTGTGCCGGGCGGGCCATAGAAGATCAGGCTAGAGAGTTGGTCGGCCTCAATTGCGCGGCGCAGGAGGCGTCCGGGACCGACAATATGCTGCTGTCCTACATATTCGCCGAGCGCGCGCGGGCGCATGCGCGCGGCCAGAGGGGCCGCGCGTTCCATACGTTCCTGGTGATCCCGCTCGAATAGGTCCATGTTACGGGACCACGAACCTGGGTCGGTAGCTGCCGTCGGCTAGCACAACCACCTGCTGCCAGAGATTTTCCATTGCCGCCACCGTATGCGCCAGCGCCGAGGTATCGCTCCCCGGTGCGGCCAGAATGGCGGTCAGATCCTGCGTGTACGCGGTCGGTTTCGTCGTAAAGCCGCCAATCTCAGCCATGGCATGCTTGTCGCTAATGAAGTAGCGGCGGTTCAGGGCAAAGAGCACCTGTGTCAAGTTCGCCGCCATGCGCGCCAGACAGCCGGCCGTGTTGTAGACGTCGCCTTGTGCGGCAAAGGCGCGCGCGTGGAGCAGGGTGAACTCGGCGCTCCACAGATTGTCGTTGACGATGCGCTCGCGCAAGGCGGCGGGGTAGATGCGCACGCGCTCCTTCAGCGCCTGAATCGTGCCCGCAGGGTCGAACAGAGGCCGGCAGACCTGAGTCTCGGCTAGGTAGATCACACTGTAGAAGCCATACGGCGGCTGCTGTGGATAGTCATGATGGACGATGCCCTGTTCTGCTTCGCTGATCGTGCGTTCGACATGGTCGAGGTTGCGATAGAGGAAGTCCACCTTGCCCGTTGCGGTGTGTACCCATGCGCCACCGTTGACCCACGCTCCCCACTCGTAGAAGCCGGTGACGGTCGGCGGTGTTGTCGCCATGGAGCGTGCAATCTGTGCGATCGACTCGATCTCATACGGTGCAGCGGGGCGGTAGTAGAGGCCCAGGTCGACGTCGGAAGTGGCCCTGGCCGTGCCGCCGGCGTACGACCCGCCGAGCACGACGGCGATCATGCCGGGCACCTGTGCCAGCGCGTCCACCAGGTGAGCGAGGGTCGCCCGCTTCTCTGCAGGCAGCGTGGCAGGCAGTAGCTCACCCATGGTGCAGCGTTTCCAGCGCCAAGTCGGCCAGCACGGGGCGGTGATCGGAAACGCCGTCGGCATCGCTCCAGATCGCGCAATTCGTGACCGCTGGCGCCAGAGGCTGGCTGGCAAACAGGTAATCGATGCGAATGCGCCAGTCGTCGGTGGGAAATGTGACGGCACCGGGATCGCCAAAGGTGCGGTAGAGATCGACATAGCCGGCCTTTTCCATGGCGGCGACGACCTGCGGGCCTTTGCCGTCGCCGGCCAGCATGCCACCCTGGCGGGTCGGCCGCGCACGCAGCTCTTCCAGCGCGGTGTCCGGCCAATCCCAGCGACTGACTGCATTGAAGTCGCCGATGACCAGGTGCGGGCGGTTGCGATCGCGCACCAGCCATGTACGGGCGATGCGCAGTTGCACCAGGCGTGCGCGCTCGTCAGTGTGGTCGAGATGCGTAACGTAGAGGGTAAAGGTCTGCCCGTCTGGCAGCAGGATGCGCCCCTCCAGGAGCCCGCGCTGTTCCTTGCTGGCCAGCAACAGTTCCTTATCCTCTTCCTTGGAGGTCAGGTGATGGGCCGAACTGGCAATGAGGGGCCAGCGGCTCAGCAGGGCATTGCCGTAGGCATCCGCAGGCATGTCCTGTTCGGCGGGCCAGCGCAGGCATGGGCCAAAGACGAAATGCATCCTCAGCCGCTCTGCCAGCACCTCCAGCGCCGGCCGGTTGTCCCCTGCGACGACGCGGGGATAATACACTTCGTTGAGTCCAATGATGTCGGCACCGGTCTCCCGCAGCACTTCAGTGACACCGTCGAGATTGGGCCTGCCGTCCGCTGTTCGCCAGCCATGGATGTTGTACGTTACGATGCGCATGAGGAGATTGTATAATCGTCGATTGTCAACGGTCAATTGTGAACGGTGGGCTGGCGTCGTCAATGCTGCTGCGCCGTGCCCGCCTCAAAGAAAGGTCTGCTCATGCCATTACCAACCCGTGAAGAAGCCTATTCGTTGCTTTGTGAGTGGGTGCAGTCGGAGAGCCTGCGCCGGCATATGCTGGCGGTGGAGGCATCTCTGCGCGCCTACGCGACCTATTACGGCGAGGATGCAGAATTGTGGGGAATCACCGGATTGCTCCACGATCTCGACTACGAACGTTTTGCAGACATGGACGATCAGGAGAACGGCCACCCGCGCACCGAACTGCGCCTCTTCCGCGCGCGCGGCTATCCGGCCGAACTGATCCATGCCGTCGAAGCGCATGCCACGTTCCTGGGTGTGTCGCGCGAGTCCTTGCTGGACAGGGCGCTGCTGGCGTGCGATGAACTGACGGGATTGATCCAGGCCTGCGCCTACGTGCGCCCGGATCGCGATCTGCGCAATATCGAGCTGAAGTCGATCAAGAAGAAGTGGAAGGATAAGGCATTCACTGCAGCGATTGATCGGCAGGAGAACATGCTTTTTATTGAGGAACTGGGTGTGCCCTTTGACGATCACGTGCAGCGCGTGTTGACGGCCATGCAGGGGATTGCGGCAGAGTTGGGCGTTGCTGGCGAGAAAGGCTAGCGAAAAGCCCAGGGCGAACGGTCGCTGCATCCACTGTGCAGTGGTCGATGGTACTCTGTGTCATTGGGGCGGGCGGCGCAGTTGGACGGTGCATTGATCCAGGTAGCCACTCCACCAGTCCTTGCAGGTACGCGGGTCGAGAAAGCGACCGGTGTCGCGCGTGGCGATCTTGACGGTGGCGCCGTCGGCTATGCCGACGATCTCGTCGTTGCGCAGCGCGGGCAGGTGAGCGCGCCCAGCCGCATCGAGCTGGCGGTAGAGCGAGACCAACCCTGGGTTGACATCGAAATCTTCCAGGTGAATGAGATAGCCGACCGCTGCCGAGTCGCGGCGCGTGTAGGTGATGGTCAGGCGCCGCTCTGCGGCGTAGAGCACGAGCGCCCGGTGGCCTGCAGGATCGATCTGGGGATTGCGACGTGGGATGCTGACGGCTTCGCCGGGCGCCGTCACCATTTCCAGCAGCGTGACGGGATAGTCTGAGATCTGCGCGCTGCGGCAACCGTCCGGTGGGTTGCATGTCCAATCCCAATCGTAGACCTGGAAGAGTCCCTGGAAGGCTGGCAGCCGGGGCGGGACAAACATGCCGTCGAGCTGGGGTGCCTGCGGGTCAGTGTCACCGTTGTAGTTGACCAGTCCCAGATGGCCGCCCGTGGCGGCATAGCCGCGCATGGCCAGGTTGAGGTCTGGATGGGTTTCAGCCGGCCGGTCGGTGGGGTCGCCTTCCACGCGCAGGCTGGCATAGACCAGTGGCTGCTGTGGCGGGATGGTCTGTCCACTGCTCAAAGCGATGAGCGGCAGGAAGAGTGGGTATGGGATGGGCGAAATGATCTCGCCGGGCGCCTGTTCCTGTGCGTAGAGCTGCAGTTGGTTGCCTGCCAACGCCAGCAGGCTGACAGCCAGAAACAAGATGCCGAACAAGGAGAGGCGCTGGTCAGTTCGTAATCTCATGGATGTCGACTCCAGGATGGTTTCATTTTGTTCTATGATGCATACAATCGTTGACGTCGTTTAGCCGAATCTGTAACGCTCAACTCGCGTCGACGGAAGCGCAGCCTACCTTGCCTCGGCTACGGGCGTGTTGAGCACAGAGCCACCGAGCCGGATCAGCGCTGCACCGATCTGCCGTAAGCAGCCATTGAGATCGCCCTCGATCTGCCCGGGTGACAGGCGCAGGAACTCCCACCGTTCGGTTGCTGGCGATGGGTGAATCTCGCACGCTGCACTTTCATCGATACAGTCGATCGCAAGGTAGCCGCGCCGTGCACGTAGAGTGATATCGGCGGGGTAGTCACCCACCAGCCGGTTGCGCAGCGGTCGCAGATGGTGCTCACGCAGGGCGCTCCACAATTGCTCGAATGGATCGTCGGTCTGATAGAGGTCTTTGATATCACTGGCCTGTAGAAGTCGGTCGAGAGTCGTGTGAATGAACGTCAATCGGCGGAAAGTACTTGATGGGATTGGGCATTCAAGCCGCTGTAGCGGGCCGATTTCTATGCGATAATAGTAATCTGTGGCGCGTGGGTGGTCGATTTCCGCCGGCAGCAACTCTGCTCGTGTCATGAGGCGATAGCGGCGGGTCGGTGCGTAGAAAGTGATCGTCTGCGCCTCGGCCTGCTCTCGAAATGCGCCTGTCTGGTAGAACGCCAGGTAATCGGCGCCGATGCGGCGAGGCGCACGTCGTTGAGGGATACGGTACCACCCTTCGTCTGCCGCTCGCTGGAGGTCGGCGGAATTGTTGATGACAGCCACGAGCACCGTCCGCCGGCGTGTGTCTGCACTGGAGTAGTGAGCAGCCATGTCACCCCTTTCATCCGTACTCTGACTGGGTGTGTCTACCGATGTGGCGTCGTTGACGTTGCATTCTTCATCATGAAAGAATTGCAGGGCGCTTGGCAACTGGCAAAAGCATGAAAAAACAACGAATTTCCGCCGAAAAAGGTAAGTCACTTTACGCACTGCATGCGATGCAGGTTCAGGGGTCCCACAGGACCGGTGTACAGTTGTGTATGCTCCACCACTACGGATCGGAGTGATCTCTCATGATAGTCTACCCCGTACGGCGCTCTGTCGCGCCGTTCCTATGGTTTGTTGTGGCGCTCCTTTCGCTTTACCTGGCGACCGTCGGCCTGTTTTGGATCTTTGTAGCGCCCACGCAGACCGATCTGCAGATCATGGCCGCAGTCTTGGGCAGCGCGACCGCTGTTGTGGGGTGGGGAGGGTTTCTGGCCTACCGCAAACACTGGATTTACCGTGTGCTGCGCGTGGGGACAGTCGTTTGGGCGGCCTATCTGCTGGCTGCTGCTCTGATTCTCGTCATTGTGTGGTTCGTGGCGCAACTCCTCTTCATCAATCCTTATGATGTTGTGCTGGTTGCTATCGTCATGCTGTTTGCTTCCGGTGTCGTGGTCTCTATCGGCTACATCCAGTCGGCTGCACTCAGTGAAAAGTTGGAATCGCTCAGCGGGGCGGCGGAGTTGCTGGCGATGGGGCGCTATCATGTGCGCGTTGAGATCGATGACAACGACGAACTATCGCGCCTGGCATCCATCTTCAACGTAATGGCATCCCAATTGGAGGCAGCAGCGCGCAAGGAACACCAACTCGATTTGCTACGGCGCGATCTGATGGTCTGGATCGGTTACGATCTGCGCGTGCCGCTCATGTCCACACGCACAATGGTGGAAAGCATCACGGAGGGGCTGGTCAGCGATCCGGAGATCATCGAGCGCTACCTGCAGATCGCCAAACGCGACATCAATGTGCTCTCCGATCTGGTAGACGACCTCTACGACATGGCACAGCTGGATACGAACGGGATTCGGTTGGAGCGGGCACCGACACGCATCTGCGACCTGATCGATCTGACGATGGCGGACCTTGCGCAGGAGGCGTTGCAGAAAAAAGTCTCTCTGACAAGCCGGTGTGCGGCCGATGTGCCGGTCGTCGCCATGGACATGCGCCAGATGGCGCGCGCTATGAACAACCTGGCGCGTGATGCGATTCACCGTGTTCCCAAAGGGGGGAGTGTGCGCATCAACGCCTATCCCACACGCAGCGGCGTCCTGATCGAAATCGCTGATTTTTACGAAGGGACACGTCCTGAAGATATTGCGACGACGCTCAAGCTTTTCTTTGGCGAAGATGATGTCCGCAGCCAGACTAACGAAACGACGAGACTCCGCCTGGCGCTGGCCAATGCCATTGTGCGTGCCCACGGGAGCACGATTCGTCCCCAGCGTATCGGCGACCAGGGCCTGCGCCTCGTCTTTGCGCTCACCGAGGACGGCGATCGCCCCTTGACGGTTTCGCGCGGGATGTGATTCTCCTGGCTCTTCCGAGCTGCATTGCAACACCTTGTAGACTTTGTCTCCGACAAGTGACCGATTTTCTACGCCCCAAGTAGCAGTATGATCGGATCGACTACGCGGCGTATTGCTCACTCCGTCGTCAAGCGCCATACGTAGCCCGCTACGAAAAAACCGAACGCAGAACATCGTTGTCCAGGCCTGGCGTCCACAAGGCCGCCATCCCCGAGGGAAATGACAATGAATGTAGAACGCGCGCCTGCCAAATTCCAGCCGGTCCTTGTACGCTTTCATTTCTGGCTAACGGCCCTGTGGCTGTCGTTGTGTTTGCCGGCAGCGGGTGCGCTGGTCAGCACAGGGCTCAGCGCACAATCCTCCTTTTGTACGATCTGTATCAGCCAGATTTACGGCGGCGGGGGTAACTCCGGTGCGCCGTTGGCAGCGGACTTCATCGAGTTGTTCAACGCCTCCGGCGAGACAACCGCCCTGACCGGGATCGTGGTCGAGTACGCGCCGGCGACTGCGAGTAGCTGGCAGACGATCACGCTGGACGGCTACACGCTTCAACCCTACAGTTATTTTTTGATTCAACTGAGCAGCGGATCCTCTGGCGCTGCGCTGCCGGTGCCGGACAAAACTTTCGACCTCAACATCACGGCAGACAAAGGCAAGCTGCGTGTTCGCGCTGGCGACCACGTGCTTGACCTGCTTGGGTACGGCAGCGCCAACGAATTCGAGACGGCGCCATCCACAGCTGGCTCTAACACGAACGCACTTCTGCGTCAGGCGGGCGGTTGCTTGGATACCAACAACAACAGCGCTGACTTCGTGCGTGGCGCTCCGTCCCCACGCAACAGCAGTGCGTCGGCCAACGCCTGCGTTGCGCCGACACCAATTCCGACTCTGCCCGAACCCACACCGATCGACACGAACACGCCCACACCGACCGACACGAGCACGCCCACACCGACCGACACGAGCACGCCCACACCGACCGACACGAGCACGCCCACACCGACCGACACGAGCACGTCCACACCGACCGACACGAGCACGTCCACACCGACCGACACGAGCACGCCCACGCCGACTGACACGAGCACGCCCGCGCCGACCGACACGAGCACGTCCACACCGGCTGAAACGAGCACGCCCACACCGGCTGAAACGAGCACGCCCACACCGACCGACACGAGCACGCCCACACCGGCTGCAACGGAGATGTTGAGCCCAACGCCGTCCGATACTGCCACACCAACTGAGACGCCAATCGAAACAGTGATGCTGTCGCCGACTGCCACCCTCGAACCGCCCGCCACTGCGATCGCTACGCCGACTCCGCCCATCGGCTCTACGGATGTGCCATCGGCCACTGTGCCGCCGACCGTGCCCTCAACGGCAACGCCGCTACCGTCGAGCACGCCCACCGCGCTGCCGCGCATCCGTTTGAGTGAGATCATGGTCGATCCGGCTGCGGTCGACGACGATCTCGGCGAGTTTGTCGAGTTGGTCAACCTGGACAGCATTGCCGTGAATCTGCGCGGCTACCAACTGACCGACGGTGCAGGCCGGAGCCATGTCATCGCTGCGGACATCCTGCTTGCTCCCGGCGCGATCCTTGTGTTGACACGCGGCGACGCCACGTCCCTGGCCGGCTATGTGGCGTCGAACTATCGCTACGCCAGCCTGCAACTTGCCAACAACAGCGGCGGCCTGGCGCTGCGGCCCCCCGGCGCGGCGCTCGACAGCCCACCCATGGATGCGTTGGTGTGGGGCGCTGGTGGTATTGCCGTTCACCCAGGCATCAGCTTTGAACACGTCGATCTCGACGGTTCGTCCTGGACACACGCGGCGCAGCCCTGGACCACTCTCCATGGTGACAAGGGCAGCCCTGGATCGCTCTACAGCGGTGCGCCCGCTACGGCCATGCCAATACCGCTGCCGACCGCCACGCCGCCACCCTCAGCCACTGCAAGCACAACCGCCACCCTCGAACCGCCCGCCACTGCGCCCGCTACGCCGACTCCGCCCATCGGCTCTACGGATGGGCCATCGGCCACTGTGCCGCCGACCGTGCCCTCAACGGCAACGCCGCTGCCGTCGAGCACACCTACGCCGCCGCCGCGCATCCGCCTGAGCGAGATCATGGTCGATCCGGCCGCGGTTGGTGACGCTATCGGCGAATTCATCGAGCTGGCTAATCTCGATACTGCGGCAGTGAGCCTGCGCGGCTGGCGGTTGGTCGACGGCGGCGGCCGCAGCCACACGATTGCAGCCGACCTCCGCATCGATCCTGGCGCCTACGTGGTGCTGACACGCGGCGACACGGCATCGCTTGCCGGCTATGCGCCGTCGCACTATCAGTACACCAGCCTGCAACTGGGCAACACGGCGGGATCGCTGGCACTCTGGCCGCCTGGTGCAGACTCCGGCGCTCCACCGTTGGATCAGATGGCATGGGGCAACGGCACTGCGTTTGCCGTGCTTCCCGGTGCCAGTTTGGAGCGCGTTGATCTGGCGGCAGCCGCGTGGGTCACCGCTGCACAACCGTGGACAGCCGCACACAGCGATAAGGGCAGCCCGGGCGCCGCCTACGCGGTCAATCTGCCGCTGCCCACGGCCACGCCCGAGCCGGGGACAGCGCCGACCTCCACGCCGCCATCCACGGACACGCCGCCGGCAGCCACCCCAACGCCGCCCGATCTCTTTCCCACAGTCACGCCTACACCGGTTGTGTCGCCGACAGCGCTGCCTGCAGCCTGGGGACTGGGCTTGCTCGGCGGTGTGCTGCAACTTGAAGAGGTCTATGCCCAGGGCAGCGCTGCCGAGTTCGTCGCGCTCGTCAACGTTGGAAGTGCACCTGCTGACCTGACAGGCTATATGGTGGGCGATGCCGAGACGCCTGGCGATAGCGAGGGCATCTATGTGCTACCTGATGGCGCTGTGTTGGAGAGCGGTGCGCTCTACGTGCTGGCGCGTAATGCAGCCGGTTTTGCTGAACGCTTCGGCCAGCTGCCAGCTGCCGAATTTGAGGCGAGTCGCGATGACGTGCCCGACTTGTTCCGTGTCCCGCAGTTGGGCAAGGGCACGCTTGCACTCAATGACGGTGGAGACGAGGTTGTGCTGCTGGATGCGGCCGGCAAGTTGATCGATGCTGTCGCCTATGGAAATGGCGCGTATGCGTCGCTGAATCTTGCCGGCCCGTTTGATCCACAGGCTAGCTTGTCGCTGCAACGCGTTCCTGGTACAGACATGGCCACGGTGCAGGATGTTCGCCATCGCTTCCTGGCTGCACCGCCGCTGCCGTTCGAGTGGCGCAGCCTTCCGCCGGCTGCTGTGCTCCAGCCAGTCTGGCTGGATGGTGGCTACCAGGCAGTATGGGGATCGTTGGGGGGAGCGAGCAACTTCAGTGTCGGCTACACCGCACCGCCCCATTACCTGCTGGCGCAAGCTGCCGCACAAGGTCTGGACTTCATGGCCGTGGCCGATCCTATCGTTGCACAATGCGCTGCGCATGGCGGCGCGCAGCGCATTGCTGCGTGGCGTTGGACGCAGGGCGACGCAGAAGCAATCATCTACGACGGCAACCCGCCGGCTGACCACTCGCAGGCTGGGTTAGAGGCGTACCTGGCCGCCTCGGCCGCGCCGTGGCAGAGAGTGGGGTGCTTGGAGCACATGCCTGTGCCGCCGCTGCTCGTGGCAGCACGGGGCGATCCGCCTTCGAGCCTTGCTGCATGGTTCGATGCCTGGCGCGCCGCTGGTGTTCCCGCCCTGCCTGCCGGCAACAGCAATCCGGACCTGCCCGGTGTCCCGGCCTACCAGCCGCGCTACACCGGA
>CAIRNL010000057.1 GCA_903879975.1 uncultured Chloroflexota bacterium
CCCCAGCCGGCGCAGTCGCTTCGGGTGTGGCTGAACTGGCAGAGGCTTCCATGGCAGCCGGCGAATCCGATTCTGCTGTCGTAGTCGCTGTGGGCGTGGCCGGCGTTGCTGTGCCCGCCGGCGTAGGCCGCGCCCACACGTACCAGAGCACGAAGGCGAGCGCAAGGACAGCGAGCAGGCTGGCTGTGCCGCCACGGCGACGGGTGGGCTGTTGCTTCACAGGACTTCCTCCAGACAGACAGGATGGGTGGCGCCGTGGCCGCTCGCCATTGTACCCGACGGGGAAGCACCATCATACCACGCGCTCACCTGCAAAGCAATGAAATCGAGTATAATGCCCGGCAAATACGACGACACCCGCCCGGCTATGAGAGGAGCGCAGCACGCCATGTATGAAACAACTGCCTTGTTCAGCCGTAGACGGCTGGGCTATGTGCGGGTCGCCACGATTGCGCCGGCCGTGCGTGTGGCAGACGTGGCCTACAATGTCGAACAGATCGAGGCTGCGCTGCACGAGGCGGCCAGGCAGCGCGTGCAACTGGCCGTCTTTCCCGAGCTGTGCATCACCGCTTACTCCTGCGCTGATCTTTTTTACCAGGGGCAGTTATTGGCCGCCGCACGCGCTGCATTGCCAAAGCTGGCGCAGGCTGCGCGCGCAGCCGGTGTGGCGTGTGTCGTCGGTCTGCCGCTGATGGTGGCAGGCCGTCTCTACAACTGCGCTGCGTTGCTCGCCGACGGGCATGTTGCCGGCATCGTGCCCAAACGTTATCTGCCCACGACGAACGAGTTCTACGAACAGCGCTGGTTCACTCCAGCCGACCGTAGCCTGCCTCGTACGGTGGCGATCCGCGCGGTGCAGGTGCCCTTCGGCACCGATCTGCTCTTTGCAGCCGACAACATGCCTGACTGTGTGCTTGGCGTTGAGATTTGTGAGGATCTGTGGGCCGTAGAGCCGCCCAGCGGGCCGATGGCGCTGGCCGGTGCAACGCTGCTCATCAATCCGTCTGCCAGCAACGAACTGTTGGGCAAAGCCGAGTATCGCCGCGATCTGGTGCGCCAACAGTCCGCGCGCTGCCTGGCAGCCTACGTCTATGCTGGTGCCGGGCCGGGTGAGTCCTCCACCGATGTCGTCTATAGCGGACACGGGCTGATTGCTGAGAATGGCTCTGTGCTGGCCGAGACAGCGCGTTTTTTCTTCAACACGCAGCTCGCCGTGGCCGACCTCGATCTCCAGCGTATGAATCATGAGCGCGTGCGGAACAGCAGCTTCTGCCAGGCTGTGGGCGCTACAGACCTGCGCACCATCGTGTTTGGCCTGCCGGGAGCGGATGAGGAACCGGTCGCACTGCTCAATCGGCCGCTGGCGCGCACGCCCTTTGTGCCAGCCGATCCGGCACGGCGAGCCTACCACTGCCATGAGATATTCAGCATCCAGTCGACCGGGCTGGCTAAGCGGCTGCACCACGTCGGGGCAAAGCGGGTGACCATCGGCGTCTCAGGCGGGCTGGATTCCACGCTGGCCTTGCTGGTAATCGTCCACGCCTTTGACACACTGGGACTGGATCGCGCGGGGATCGTTGCCGTTACGATGCCAGGTTTTGGCACGACGTCGCGTACGCGCACCAATGCTGAGCGCCTGGCACAGGACCTGGGAGCCACCCTGCGCGTGATCCCGATTGCCGAAAGTGTGCGCCTTCACTTCCAGGACATCCACCACGACGAGAGCGTGCACGACGTCACTTACGAGAACGCCCAGGCACGCGAGCGCACGCAGATTCTCATGGACCTGGCCAATCAGGTCGGCGGGCTGGTCGTCGGCACGGGCGATCTGTCCGAGGCAGCGCTGGGCTGGATGACCTTCAACGGCGACCACATGTCTATGTATCACGTCAACGCCGGTGTGCCGAAGACGCTGGTGCGCTATCTCGTGTCGTGGTGCGCCGACGAACGGTTCAGCGGCGACACGGCAGCCGTGTTGCGAGACATCGTCGACACGCCGATCACGCCGGAACTGCTGCCGCTGGGCGCTGGGGAGCAACTGGAGCAGAAGACCGAAGAGACCATCGGCCCGTATGAGTTGCACGACTTCTTCCTTTTCCAGGTGGTACGCTACCAGTTCGCGCCGGCCAAAGTCTTTTACCTGACTCAGCAGGCCTTTGCCGGTGTGTACGACGATGCGACCCTCTTGAAGTGGCTCGACAGCTTTTATCGTCGCTTCTTTGTCCAGCAGTTCAAGCGCTCTTCGATGCCCGACGGCCCCAAGGTGGGCTCCGTGGCCCTCTCCCCGCGCGGCGACTGGCGCATGCCGAGCGATGCTGTCAGTTTATTGTGGCAGGAGGAGGTCCAGATGTTGAGGGGTGTAGCTGGCAGGAACTGATCACCTGCACTTATCGGTAGGGGGAGTGGACGTGTCAGGGTTCGTGCGTCATGCGCCCACTGCAGCTGGCAGCGCCATCAGAGCCTCTCCTTTCCTATATCCGTCATCGTGCATTGCAATGTTTTGTCATTGTGTGCTGGCGTGATACACTTCGGCCGATTTTGCCCCGTAGATCGAAATGGAGAGCAGCGCTGTTGCCGTCGCTGTCAGCTCCAACGCCAAGTTGAACAGTTCCAGCACACACCAGCTTTCACCCGGTATGGGTGAGGGGATTAGATGTGGCAAGCGTGCAGTTTCTGCAGTCATTTCCTTGCTTCGGAGAGTCCATTATCTATAAAACATTAGCTGGGGAGTGGCTTGTGCCCGAATCATCCCCAGGAGAGGCCTCGCGCAATGGCTGAGCTTGCCGTTGAATTACGCAATGTGTGGAAGCGGTTCCCAGGTCCTGGCGGTGAGGTCGTGACTGCGGTGCGCAATGTCTCGCTCGAGATTGCCGACGGCGAATTCTTTGCGCTGCTGGGGCCGTCCGGCTGTGGGAAGACAACCTCGCTGCGCATGATGGCTGGTTTCGATCTGCCCACCGAAGGCGAGGTCTTTATCTACGGCCGGCCCATGGGCAAGACACCACCTTTTCAGCGCCCTGTCAACACCGTTTTCCAGAGTTACGCACTCTTTCCCCACATGACGATCGGTGAGAATGTAGCCTTCGGTCTGCAAATGAAGAGAGTGGACAAGGCTGAGATTCAACGTCGTGTCGGCGAGGCGCTGGAGATGGTTCGGCTCAGCGGCTATGAGAAGCGCAAGCCGAAACAGCTTTCTGGGGGGCAACAGCAACGTATCGCCCTGGCGCGAGCGCTCATCAACCGGCCAGAGGTGCTCCTGTTGGACGAACCGCTGGGCGCGCTCGACCTGAAGCTGCGCAAAGAGATGCAGCTGGAGCTCAAGAAACTGCAGCGCGAGGTGGGGATCACCTTCGTCTTTGTGACGCACGACCAGGAAGAGGCGCTGACCATGAGCGACCGTATTGCGGTGATGGACGCCGGCGTTGCGCTCCAGGTCGGCAATGCCAGCGACATCTACGAGCATCCGAACTGCCGCTTTGTGGCGGACTTTATCGGCGATACCAACTTCATGGACGGCACGGTAGCAGAGATAGATCGCAGCAAAGCACGTGTCATTCTGGCCGGTGGCGTGACGTTCTGGGCGTACATCCCGAATACAGCCGTTGTGACGCCGGGGCAAGCGGTTACGATTACCGTGCGGCCGGAGAAGATGCACCTCCGCTCCAGCGCCAATCAGATCAATCAGTTGACTGGCCGCGTGACTGACATCGTGTACATCGGTACAGATACACACTACACCATGCGGCTCAACGGTGGCCAGGAAATCCGCGTGCGCGAGCAGAACGACTCGCCCGAATCACGTTTGCTGGCTCGAGCAGGTGAGGAAGTGACCGCGCATTTCTCGATTGAAGCAGCCCGCGTTCTGACGGAGTGACCTCATGTTCCAGCGTTTTCGAGAGAACCGCGGCCTGCAAGGCTTCTTGCTGATCCTGCCGACATTGGTTGTGATGGTTGCGCTGCTGATCGTTCCACTGGTCATGACCGTCGTCACCAGCTTCAGCCAGCGCAGTGCCGATGGGGAGGTCATCTACACTTTTACGCTAGAAAACTACTGGCGCCTGGCCGGCTTCACCGCAGACGGCTGGGATGACCTCTATCTGCGCATCTTGCTACGCTCCCTATGGCTTGCACTGCAGACCACGACCCTCGTGATCCTGATGGCCTACCCACTGGCCTACTTCATCGCACGTGCGCCGGAGCGACGGCGCAATTTTTACCTCTTCCTGGTGCTGATCCCGCTGTGGACAAACTTTGTGATTCGCATCTATGCCTGGGTGATGATCCTGCGCGGGCAGGGCGTCCTCAACACGACGCTGGGCATGGCTGCGGGCATGCTGAATGTGCCCTTTCAGCCCTTTGATTTTTATCCATCACAGGACGCAGTGCTCGTCGGCATGGTCTATGAGTTTCTGCCCTTCATGATCCTGCCGATCTACACATCGCTGGAGAAGATCGAGCCAACCCTCTATGAGGCGGCAGCCGACCTCTATGCCAACCCGGTGCGTACCTTCTTCCGCGTGACTGTGCCGCTTTCCATGCCGGGTGTGGTGGCAGGCACGATTTTGACGTTCGTGCCCGTCATCGGCACCTTCGTTGTATCGGACATTCTGGGCGGGCGCCAGGTGATCCTGGTCGGCAACCTCGTCCAGAATCAGTTTCTCAGCGCGCGCAACCCGCCCTTTGGCTCTGCCGCTTCGATCATCCTGCTGTTGTTGACCCTGGTGCTGACACTCTATTACACGCGACGCTTTGGCCTGGGAGAGGAGATTGCAGCTGGATGAGCGCCAAACGACGGTCGCCGTGGGTAGGTTTGTCCGCCCTGCTGGTCTATATTTTTCTCTATGCCCCCATCGTTGTCCTGATTCTCTTTTCGTTCAATTCGTCGCGCACGAATGTGGTCTTTGAGGGCGTCGTGAACCAGGGTCCATGTGGCCCGTTCTATTGGTACTGTCAACTTTTCAAGAACGACGATGTGATGGATGCCGCGCGCAATACGCTGAACATCGCCCTGACGTCGACCGTTTTTGCGACCGTGTTCGGGACGATGGCGGCGCTGGCACTCCAGCGTTATACCTTTCGTGGCAGGAATACGTCCGAGACGATGCTCTACTTCCCCATCGTGACACCCGAAATTGTCATGGGGATCGGCATTCTGGTGCTCCTCAGCGCCAGCTTCGGCTGGATCAACAGCCTGCTGGCGTTGACGCCCGACCACCGCCTCACGATGGGTATGGGTACCGTCGTCGTGTCACATATTGCGTTCAGTATTCCGTTCGTGACCCTGGTAGTGCGTGCCCGCCTGCATGGCTTCGACAGTCGTCTGGAAGAGGCCGCTATGGACCTGGGCGCCAACGAGCTGACCACCTTCCGCAAGGTGACGCTGCCGCTCATTGCACCGGGCGTGCTGGCAGGTGCAATGCTTGCTTTCACGCTTTCGCTCGACGACTTCGTGATTACGTTCTTTACGACCGGTCCCGGTGCCACAACGCTGCCCATCTACGTGTATGGGCTGTTGCGGCGTATCGTGACGCCGGAAGTCAATGCTCTCTCCACAATCTGGATTCTTGTCGTCTTCGTAGTGGTCGGGATCTCACAGTGGTTCCAGAATCGTGAGTAATTTTTTTGAGGAAAGGAGTCTGCTGCGATGAGGTTGCAACGTCTTTGGGGAACGATAGCTGGCCTGTTGATGGCGCTGATCGGGCTGGCTGCTTGTGGTGGCGGTGGGCAGATGTCAGAACAGGCGGCAGAACAGGCCTCAGCCTGTCCCGAACCGAACCCGCGCATGGAAGTGACCTCGACCGA
>CAIRNL010000058.1 GCA_903879975.1 uncultured Chloroflexota bacterium
GGAACGGGCGATTCGGGTACTTCGGGTGCGAGCAGGCTGTGCGGCGGTCTGGTTGCTCGCCAGGTTGGGGCAGGATAGCGCATGTCGGGCGGGCGCGCAAACGGGGAGGCGGGCGGGACGGCGGGGGAGGTGCACACGAAGGCGCTAAGGGGGAGAACGATCCACTTCATTCAGCGCAAGAACGCTACACACCACGATGCCCTATCCTCCCCCAAACAGGGTCTGCGCTGGAGTGGATGAATGCCTGGCCTATCCCCCGCCTTCCAAGAAATTGCGACAATGGCGAAGCCGGTGCCACCAGAAATAGACCGTATTTTCATCGTTGTTGGTGCGGTCAAGGCATGGTGCCTACCGAGAAAAAGGCGTAGCCGTAGGTGGCATGAGCGTCACTTTGCTGGCGGTCGCTGCTTGCCAGACCACGAAGACCGAGACATGCTGCCTGGACGGCATGCCGGCGCCACAGAGCACCTCGGCCGGCACATGAGCCGGTGTCCAGCAGTAGGGGCCGTGCTCGCCGCGCTCGGGCACATAGCTGGAGTCCGGCGACATGGGGACATTGATCCAGCCGGATTTGTCCTTGGTCTGCGGGTAGCGCGCACCGTTGGCGCCGACGAAATAGCCGTCGTAGGCGGGGTTGCCCAGCATGTCGAAACCATCCGACCAGAAGAGGATGTCGTGCAGTTTCATCAGCTTACCGTCGAGGCCGATGATGGCGGCGAAGAGGTGGTGGTCGCCGCCGGCATCGTCGAAATACTCTGGATCGCCCATCGGTTTCAGGTAGCTGTTGCGCGCCCACAGGTCGATGGAACCATAGACGCTGGACGGTTCCCAGCTGCCGTCGCGTGTCGTGAAGACATCCTTGATCAGATAGACGATATCGCCGGTGGGTCGATCTGGGCGCTCTGCAATGGACTTGATCTGGAGTCTCAGCGTGCCAACCCAAGAGCCTAGTCGCCGCTCGATCGCAGGCGGGGTGGGCGTCACGGGCGGCTCGGTCGGCGGCGGCGTGGGGGTCACGGGCGGCTCGGTCGGCGGCGGCGTGGGGGTCACGGGCGGCTCGGTCGGCGGCGGCGTAGGGGTCACGGGCGGTTCGGTCGGCGACGGCGTGGGGGTCACGGGCGGTTCGGTCGGCGACGGCGTGGGGGTCACTTCGCCGGCGGTTGTTGCCTGCCAGACGGCGAAGATCGAGAGAGATTGGCCGTCGGCCGGCAGGCCGCCGCCGCACAGGCTGTCGGCAAGGCCGGGCGGCGCCCAGCACCATGGCCCCTGCTCCCCATTCTCCGGGTGGTAGGTGCTGCTGCCGCTCATGGTGAAGGTGGCCCAGCCGGTGTTCTCTTGTGTCGTGCGGTCGGTGGGCTGCGACGGGTCGTAGCGATTGGTGAAACGCACGACCTGTCCCCTGATCAACTGCCCGTTGGCGTCGACGACGGCTGCGTAGAGGTGGCTCTTCTTCTGTAATTCCATCAGGATGGCCGGGTTTTCGTAGGTACCCTTGGCCCACTGGGGAATGGCATAGCGGCTGCCGTTGGCATCCCATGACCCCTCGATCGTGGTGAATACGTCTTTCAAGATATAGACGGTACTGCCCGGCTGTGCAGCTGGAGCCGCCTGTGTAGTCAGCTTCAAATCGTCGAACCATTCGGTCAGCCGCGTTTCGGTAGTGCTGGGTATCACGGTTGTCTCTCCCGTCGGATGTTCTGGTTGGATGGGCACGAGGGGGGGCTCAGGCTCCGGCTCGCCGCCAGGCGGTTCGATCGGCACCGACCCGTCGATTTCGTCGCTGCCAGGGCTGATGTCAGTGTCGATCGGCGCGGCCTGCAGGTCGGTGCCGGCCCAACGGATATCTGACCATGTGCCGCGGTCAGGCGCAGCAGCGATAGCCTCGGCTACGGTACCGGCAATGTCGTAACTCTGCCATGGGTTGTTGTGGCCCAATGTGAAGACTGAGTAGCCCAGCACGCGCCCGGAGAAACGTTCCAAGTAGCGCCCGCTGCGCAGGAGCTGCTCGGCATAGGCCTGCGCATCGGCGAAGTGCTGCCAGCCGCGCGGCGATCCGCCCCCGATCATCCCGTCGATGCCATACTCGGTGACGGCGAATTTCAGCGCTGGGAACGGCAGTCTGGGCAGAATCTGATGTTCCAGACGATTCCCGTACCAATCTTGGTATGGGTGGAAAACGTCCGGCATGCCGTATTGGTGTAGGGCAACAATGTGTCCGGCCTGTTCGGCCATCTCCAGGGCTGGATAGGTCTTTTCCCAGACAGCCATGCGTCGCTGTTCGGGCAGGTCGGGGTTGCCGACCCCAAAGGCAAAGATCGCACAAAGGTAAGCCGCTGTGGCAGCCAGTTGCATGCGGCGTATTTCAAAGCGGACAAGGAGCGGAACATCTTCGGCTGTTTGTAGAATTTCGTTGGCGATCTGCCAGTAGACGACGTGTGGTGAGAAATGTGCCATGGTCAACTCATGCGCCCATTGCGCGGCTGCTTCTGGATTGGAACGGATGCGATCTGCCAGTTCGTTGTCGGGCACGAAGAGACGGCCCACGATCGTTGCGTCCGGGCAGGCTGCGCGCAGGTCAGCCAGACTGGACGGGTTCGGATCGAGCACGGTAATCAGGCGCGGCTGCCAGCGTTGTAGCAGTGGTAGATGCGGGCTTGCGCTGCCGATGATGTGCGGGCCGATAATGGCGCCGCGCGGTTGCGTCAACCGGGCAAGATAGGGCGCAGGGTCCACGAAACCGCACCAACCGTTGCTGACATCATAAGGGCGGATGCGCAGCCCAAAATGGAGCGATGGCTGTTCGTCAGGACGCTGGCGGGCGACGGCGCCAATCAGCGCACCTCCCCCCAACATCTCTCCACGCTGCACCGCAACGCTGCCGAGCTGGCCATAAAACGAGTGTCCCCATTCGTGATCCAGCAGCACGGCGCAGCCAAAGCGTGGGTGTTGGTCGAAGGTGGCGAGGACCTGGCCGCGTTGCACTGCGAGAACCGGGGCACCCTCGGTGGCGGCCAGAGTGACTCCGTCATTGCCGCGCAGGGAGATGCCGCGGTGGCGATAGCGGCTGTAGTAGGCCGGATTGTCGCCGAATGCGCTGCGAATACGCGGCGCGCCGGTGAGCGGTGCATTGGTCAGCATGAGATCTCCAGTGTGGTGTGCAGAGGTGTTGCTATGACGAATTGACACGCTTTCGTAAAGCATACTGGATTTTGACGTCATTGACAATTCGCGTTTGCCAAGCCATACGCTGTGCATGCATCGCTCCCATGTGATACAATTAAATGCTATGGCTGGGCGAAAAATGTTGGCCGCCGTGGCTGTGATAGTGAGGGTCATGCTGGCTTTGGTCGCGGGTACGCCGTGTATCTGCTCCCGCACACAATGTCGTTGGTATCGCTCTTGTCAACACAGGCACTTCAGCAGCAGGGGATGGGCCAATAGGGGCAGGTCTGGAATCTGCTCGAGCGCAATTTCTACGGTGAAAAACCGGCGAACGAAGAGCGTACCTTCGGCGCTGTTGCCGGCATGGTCCAGAGCTTTGGCGATAATTGAGAC
>CAIRNL010000059.1 GCA_903879975.1 uncultured Chloroflexota bacterium
AGCGAAGGTCAGCGGTTCCCTCCACAAGGAAAGGTCGATTTTGTAGAGCGATTTGCCAAATCGCTCCACACGCTGCGCCGCTCCAAAACTATCGATTGACGTAGGTCCCTGTGTACCAGGACAGACGACCGGCGACGATTGACCGGCTCTGCCGGCTCACTCGCTTGGGAATGTAACGTGGATCTCGACGTTGCTCGACTGGATCACTGGCAGCAACGCATTAATTACTGGCCCGATCGCGTCTCCGGCAATGCCCGACTGCTCCAGCAGGCCGGCGCTGGCCGCCAGCTGGAGCGCATGGCTCAGTTCACCCTCAGCCCAGCCCAGCACGGGCAGTTCCTTGCCGTTGATCGCAAGGTGAATGCCCTCGGCGTCGGTGCGGACGGTGGCGCTGGTGATGCCGGCCGCCACCGCGCCAGCGATCTGGTCGGGCTGTAGGCGCAGCGAGCCAAAGGGCGCCCCGGTCAGTGCCTGCCACTCGGCATCGCTGATGCCCTGCACAGTGTAGCCGCCGTCCATATCGTAGAGGACCGGGATACGGATGATCGGCGCTGTGCCAACCTCGGCCATGAACGCCTGCTGTGCCGCCTGTGACGCAGCGGCTGCCGATTCAGCGCCCGCCACCTGCATGGCAATCATCTCGGCACCCTGCGCGACTGGGAAGCGCAGCGCAATGCCGGCGCCCAGGTCGGTGATGACGGGCAGTACGCTCTTCAGCGCAGCCGGCGCATCGGCTCCCAGCGTCTCGACGAGATCGGCCAGATTGGCCAGCTTGTCGGCATCCCAGCGTACGGAGGGGATCGGCTCGCCGTTGATCAGGATGATCAGCCCATCGGGCGCAGTGGTGACCTGGATGTGCTGGATGTTGGCCGCAGTCAGCCTATCCATGATGCCCTTGTCAAAGGTAAGCTGGCTGGTCAGGCTGGCGGGCAACAGCGCACCGAAGCTCGCCAACGGCGCACCGCCCAGAGATGGGTTGCCGTCTACGTCGTAATCGAGGGTCAAATTGGGCAGGTCGAGCACGAGCGGGGCATCAGCTGCCGCAGCCGCCGTTTCACCGGCGCCTGCGCGCGCACCACAGCCGGTCAGCAGGAAAGCCGCCAGCACCGTAAGCAAAGAGACGAGCAGGAAGCGCTTTGCAACCATGAGATTTCCCCCCGGTTCAGATCAGTTTTTGGGATGAAAAAAATTTCACCGCAATTCTACTGTGGCGCACGCTCTCTGTCAAACGCTCTGCAGATGGCATGACGCCACCCCATTTGCACCCCCTATGCTATAATCTCCCCCATGAGCGAATCGACTCCCATGATCCATGACAACCTGCTAGTCTCCTCAGACCGCAGCGTCGCCCACGCCGGCGACCTGGCCATGCTCTTTACCTCCGATTACAAGCGCTATGTCATTCGCATCCACCCGGATGGCGTCACACACACCCACCTGGGCGCCTTTCGCCACGAGACGCTCATCGGCCGAACATGGGGCGCCACGGTGCAGAGCCAGATCAACCACCAGGCGCTGCTCTTGCAGCCGTCGTTGACGGATGTGATGAAGTCGCTCAAGCGCGGCACACAGATTATTTATCCCAAGGATGCAGCCTATATCGTGCATCGGCTGAGCCTGCACGCCGGCAGCCGCGTCGTCGAGGCCGGCACCGGCAGCGGCGGGCTGACCACCGCCCTGGCATGGGCAGTGATGCCCACGGGGACGGTCTTTACGCACGAGGTGCGTCCCGATATCTACCAGGTGGCACGTGAAAATCTGTCGCGGCTCGGACTGCTACCCTACGTCAAAATGTTCGTCACCGACATCGACGATGGGTTCAAGGCTGACGATGTCGATGCCGTGTTCCTGGATGTGCGGGAGCCATGGCGGTACTTGCCTTTCGCACGCAAGGCGCTGCGGCCGGGCGGTTTCTTCGCTAGCTTGCTGCCCACCGCCAACCAGGTAATCGATCTGCTCAATGGCTTCGACCGCCACTCGTTTGCCGACGTCAGTGTGGAGGAACTGCTCCTG
>CAIRNL010000060.1 GCA_903879975.1 uncultured Chloroflexota bacterium
CGGCTCACTCGACTTTGCGGCGCGCTGCTACGGCGTCACCTACCGATTCCGCGTCAAGCCGCGCGCCGAACAGCCGGAGGGAAGCGATGGGGCAGCACCCAACCAACGTTATCCTGGGCTATGGGTAGAGAGTGCGCCCGTCGTCATACCGCCCAATCTGCCGGGGCCGAGCGTTCCCTTCACGGCAACCGATCAGGTCTTCCTGCCGGTGATCCGCACCGTGCGCTCGTGCTGACGTTGGGCGCAACAGACACCTGCGCGCGACCATTGCGCTTGGGCGCGTCTTCCCTCGCTGATGCACGGGAGCTCTCGGCCCATATCGTCCGCTGCTGCACCGTGTCAGGGGCGTACGTTGCCCAAGCGTGAAGTGGACCCGTGATCCTGCGGCACTTTGCCGGGCATCCAAATCGTTGGTAGAATCGGATAATGACTGAAGAAACGGTTCGTGCAGCGGAGATCGCCGCCAACCTTGCTGAGATTCGCGCGCGCATCGCCGTTGCCGCTCAGCGGAGTGGCCGGCGGCCGGAAGATGTACTGCTGGTTGCCGTCAGCAAAACATACCCGATCGCAGACATTGCGGCGGCCATGGCAGCTGGACAACGTGACTTCGGCGAGAACCGGCTGGAAGAGCTTTGGAGCAAAGTAGAGCAAGCCCGGGCGCTGTCACTCGACATCATTCGCTGGCACCTGATCGGCACGATCCAGAGTCGCAAAACCAGCGACACAGTGGGGCCATTCGTACTGATCCACTCCATCGACCGTGCGAAAATTGCAACAAGGCTCAGCCGCGACGCTGTAATGGCTGGCAACGTCATGAGAGTACTGCTGGAGGTGAACGTCAGCGGAGAGGCCAGCAAGCATGGCTTCACACCCGACGAATTGCTTGCCCAGGCTGGCGAGCTGCTTGCACTGCCCGGCATCCGCGTGTGCGGATTGATGACCATGGCGCCTTTCGAGGCGGAGCCCGAGGCGACACGGCCGGTCTTCCGGGCACTGTGTGGCCTGCGCGAGCGATTGGCCGACAGGTATCCGGCCAGCGACTGGGGTGAGCTCTCGATGGGCATGACGAATGACTTTGAGGTTGCCATTGAGGAAGGCGCCACTATCGTACGCATCGGCTCTGCCATTTTTGGCAGCAGGAACGGACAGTGATCTATGTTGGAAAACATGAAAATCGCCTTCGTCGGCAGCGGTGTCATGGGCGAAGCCATGATCAAGGGGCTGCTCGGCCAAGGATTGACCACAGCCGACTGTATCGCCGCCAGCGATCCCTGGCTCGAACGGCTCGACTACATCGGCAGCACCTATGGTGTGCAGGTGACGCCGGACAACAGCGCCGCCGTACGCGAGGCGAGCGTCGTGGTGCTGAGCATCAAACCACAGTCGCTGCTCAAGGTTGGGAAGGACCTGCACAGCAAGATTTACCCCGACGCGCTCGTGTTGAGTATCATTGCGGGCACACGCATCAGCACGCTGCAAAACAAGCTCTATCACGATCGTATCGTGCGCGCCATGCCCAACACGCCAGGGCAACTGGGCAAGGGCATGACAGTCTGGACAGCCACATCGCAGGTAGATGCCAGCCAGGTCAAGCAGACTGCTGCGATCCTGGGCGCCATGGGCGAGCAACTTCAGGTCGACGAAGAGACTTTTCTCGACATGGCCACGGGGTTGAGTGGCTCCGGCCCCGGCTTTGTACTGCTGCTGATCGAAGCGATGATCGACGCAGGCGTCCACATGGGCTTCTCCCGTCGCGATGCAGAGAAAATAGTGCTACAGACCATCGACGGCACAGTCGCCCTCATGCGGGCCAGCGGGCGTCACTCTGCCGAACTCAAAAACCAGGTCACCAGCCCAGGCGGGACGACGGCTGCCGGGCTCTATGAGCTAGAGAAGGCCAGCATCCGGGCCATCATCAACGACGCGATTTTCGCCGCGTATCGCCGCAGCCAGGAACTGGGCGCACTCAGCGAAAAGAAGGATCTTTCATGAGCGCAATTTTCGAAATTCTGGCTATGCTGATCCAGGTGTACAGCTACGTCCTGCTGGCGCGCGCCTTGATCAGCTGGATTCCCAATCTCGACCCGTACAACCCGATCGTGCAGTTCCTGTATCAAATCACTGAACCGGTGCTGGAGCCCGTGCGCCGCCTCATCCCACCGCTGGGCGGCATGATCGACATATCCATGATCGTGGTCTTCTTTGCGTTGATCATTCTGCAGCAGATGCTGATGACGATTGCGGCTTCGTAGATGGGCTGGAAGAAAGGACAAAGCCATGACTGCCCTCAGACTCGCTACCCTATCCCTGGCTGCAGCACTATTCGTAGCTGCCTGTACGCCGCTTCAAGGACCGGTGGCTGAGCCTGTCGCCACCGAACCGCCAATCGAGGCTGTATCCCCTATAAGCCCCGATGAGCAGGCCATGGCAGACGCGACGGTGATGTGGGCTGCGGAGCAACTTGGCGTTTCGGCAGAGGAAATTGCTATGGTTTCGATTGAGGCAATCGAATGGCCAGATTCCGCGCTGGGCTGCCCGCAGCCGGACATGGTCTATGCGGCCGTCATCACGCCCGGCTACCAAGTGACGATCACAGCGCAGGGCACGACGTATCTCGTCCACACAGACAGCCTGTCCGAAGGTGAAAAGATCATCTGCACTCAGTGAGGAAGCAGCCTTGACGACCATCGATTTCGGCGGCCAGCCTTTCTACATTTCACGGCGGCGCTTCGAGGAACTCGTTGCCGAAGCGCTGGATGAGATTCCGGAAGGGCTGTGGAATGTCATCGACAATGTGGTCGTGACCGTAGAGGAATGGCCCACGCGCCGCCACATCGATCGCGTTCGGCTGGGGCCTGGCAGCACCCTGCTTGGCCTTTACGAAGGTGTCCCGCTGACAGTGCGCACGAGCCATTATGGGCTGGTCACACCCGACAAGATCACCATCTTTCGTGGGCCGATCTTGCGCATCTGCCCACAGGATGAAGATGCCGTGCGATCGCAGATTCGCCAGACGGTGCTGCACGAGATCGCGCATCATTTCGGCATCAGCGACGAGCGACTGATCGAGCTTGGCGCCTACTGAGCAGCCAGGCCACGGGCCGCCGGAGATCGCCCGGCGGCGCGCCTTTTGCTACAACCGCGTACCTTCCATCGCAGCGAGGTCTGACGATCCATGACGACAAGTACGGTCGCATCCACGCCAGCCGGCCAGAATCCCCCACTTGCCCCGCTCGATCTGCGCATCGACGAGAGACCGGCCGATGCGCACTCCTACACCTTTTCTGCACTGGACGGCAGGTTGCTGGCCAGCCTGCTCGTGCTGCTCGACAATCGGCTCGCCACCACGCGGGCCGAACTCTACTACTACGACGGCACGCTGGATCGCTCCACGCGCGATGCAATCCTGCGCCGAGCGCGCAACATCATTGGCATCGACTATCACGGCGGCGGCGGGCTGAACACGCCGCTGGCTGTCTCGAACGCGGAGCGACAGATCACGATCTCCGTCGACCATATGAACGGCGACCCCACCTACAAAGCAGCGCCGGCCTACTCGCTGTGGAAGGTGGCGGCAGCGATCCTGGCAGTTTCTGTCTTCATCATCGTCCTCGGCCTGATGGTCAATGCGTTCCGCAACCGTGAGCCAGAACAGGCCAGCGCCCCCTCCGTTGCCGCACAACCGGCCCCCGTGGGCGGCGTTGCGGCTCGCGCTGTGGAAGCTATCCCAGAGATCGAGGCAGATGCGCCGGCTGGAGTGGACCCGGCCAGCCTCCAGCCCAACACCAACGGACTGCCGCCCAGTGTGAACGCCGATCCGGGGCTAGCGCTCGGTGGGATCGCCCTGATGGGCGAGGGATACAACTCTTACATCCGTTCACTGCCGGGCGCCGAGGCCGGCGAAGCGGTGGGCTATCTGCGACCGGGCGACCAAGCCACCATCATTGGCGGGCCTACGTGGCTCAAGGGAGACTCGGACACCATCGTCTGGTGGTACGTGCGCAGCGCTGACGGCCTTGTGGGATGGACCCCAGCCAACACGAGTACACTGACCCTGCTCAAGGCCGGGCCCTGATCTACCCTTGCGGCACCAGCACCAGCTGTGTCTGATCCACCCACAGGCACACCGTCTGTGCGGGCGCAATCGCCGTCACGCGGCCACGGTTGCGAAACTCAAACGTCAAGGAGCCGGCCAGCGGCATACCGGCCGGTGTCACAGTGACGCGCAGGAAGCTGCCGCGAAAGGTCAACATCTCCACCACCGCCGCCAGTTGAGCATACTCCGGTCCGGGACTGTCCTCCTGGAGGAGCGCCGCAGCAGGCGGAATCAGCAGCCGCCACCCTCCCAGCGATCCCGTCGGGATGTCATTGCGCAGCACGAAGGAACCGGCGGACGTCTTGACAGCGTGTGGCCGCTCCGGATCATGCTCAACGGCAACGAGATTCTGAAACCCCAGAAAGCCAGCCACAAACGTATTGGCTGGGCAACGATAGAGACGAGCCGGCGTATCCTCCTGCTCAATGTGCCCTGCGCGCATGACTGCGATGCGGTCGGCCAGCACAAACGCTTCTTCCTGGTCGTGGGTGACGAAGATAGCAGGCACGCGCAGTTGCTTCAAAATTGTGCGCACTTCCTGCACCAGTTCCTCACGCAGCAGGCGGTCAAGGTTGGCAAGCGGCTCGTCCAGCATGACCAACGCCGGCTGCGGAGCCAGCGTGCGCGCTAGCGCCACGCGCTGCTGCTCGCCGCCGCTCAGACCGTCGCTGGTGCGACTGCCGTAGCCATGTAAGTTGACAAGGTCGAGCAATGCGTCGACGCGCGCCGCGCGCTGTGCGGCCGGCATGCCCGCCATACGCAGGCCATAGCCCACATTCTCAGCTACCGTCATATGCGGAAAGAGCGCATAATCTTGGAACATGAGGCCAAAGCTGCGGCGCCAGGTCGGGAGATCGTCCATGGGTAGACCGTCGAACAGCACGCTGCCCTGCTCGGCACGCTCCAGCCCGGCGACGATGCGCAACAGCGTACTCTTGCCGCAGCCGCTCGGCCCGAGCAAGCAGAGGATCTGATCGCGTGCAACCGTCAGCGAGACACCGCGCAGCACCTCCTTGTCCGGCGGGTAGCGTTTGTGCAGATCATGTACTTCGAGCATGGCGCACTCCCGGCCAGCGGCCCGTGGCAATCACCGGATAGCGGGCCATCGCAGCGGGTTCGGCCAGGTAGACCCAGGCATGGATCGCCGGCGCGCCGTCATGCGGCCAGACCGGGCAGCAGAGGCGGCGATATTCCTCGCCTTCGTAGGCGTCAAGCCGGGCAATCACCGCGTCGAAAGCCGCTGCCGTCAGCCAGTGCACTTCGCCGTAGACATCACCTGTCCCCACCACTGCGGCCGGATAGGCGCCCAGGTCATGCAACACTGCGCCGGCCAGGCGTGCCGGCGTACTGCGTACGATCGCTGCTGCCAGCAGCGGATGTGCCGGTTCGCCGGCCATCAACGTACCGTAAACAAAGAGCGGGATCGTCCCTTCATCCATGATCGAGTTTCTCCTCCATGCGCTGCAGCAGGCAGCATCTGGTTTATACGCGGGCTGCCGGGTTCTGTACTCGCTCGATGCAGTACCCGACAGACCCTTTTGTGCCCCGTAGCGTCGTAGTCGCCAGCTTCAAAACTCTTCGCTCCCTGGCAAGCGGAAACGCTCGATGGCAAGGAGGGCTACGGCCGTCACGGCCATCAGGATCGTGCTCATGGCCAGCGCCTGTCCGTAGTGAATGAGGCCAGGGCGGCCCAACGCCTGGTAGATCACCATGGGCATGGTGGGTCGATCGGGGCGTGTTATGAGCAACGTCGCGCCAAACTCTCCCAGGCTGATGGCGAAGGCAAAGGCAGCGCTGACGAGCGCAGCGCGCAGCAGGAGCGGCACATCGATCGTCCACCAACTGCGCAGCGGGCCTGCCCCCAGCGTTGCTGACGCCTCGCGCAGGCGCCGATCCAGCGCACGCAGCGCGGGCAGAAAGGTTCGCACGACAAAGGGCAGCGCAATGAGCGAGTGAGCGATGGGCACCAGCCACAGCGCTGTACGCAGCGGCCCCATGGCCACGATGTAGCCGAACCCAAGCGTCACTGCCGAAGTGCCGAGCGGCAGCAGGAGCAGCGGATCAAAAACAGCCGCCCAGCGCGATCGTTGCTGCGCCAGCATATATGCGCCGATGATGCCCAGCGGCAGGCTGATGAGCAACGTGGCCGTGGCGTAGATCAGCGAATTGGCAATCGACGTCGCCGGCGGCGCAAAGAAGGCACTCTGCCGCGGGTTGGCGCCCAGCGCCTGGTAGTAGAGCAGTGTCGGCCCCTCGTCGCCAAGCGTGAAGCTGCGCACGGCCAGCGCACCCAGCGGGGCAAGTAGCCCCGTCGCCGTGACGGCCAGCGCGACCGAGAGCACCACCCACTCGCGCCGGTTGGCCGGACGCCGAGCGCGTCCACGGCTATGCCGTGCCAATGGCCGGCTGACGCGTGCCTGCATGCGTGTATAGGCTACCATGACCGAAAAGGTGATGGCCAGCTGGACCAGGCAGAGAAAGGCTGCCAGCGGCAGATTGAAGTAGCTGACAGCCTGGCGGTAAATTTCCACCTCCAGGGTGGCAAACCGGACACCGCCCAGGATCAGAATCACACCAAAGCTAGTGAAACAGAAGAGGAAAACGAGCAACCCTGCGGCCAGGATGCTCGGCAGCAGCAGCGGCAATGTAATCGTGTACAACACGCGCCAGGGCGACGCGCCCAGCAGCGCCGCTGAGGCACCCAGACTAGGACTCAGATTGCCCCAGAAGCCACCCACAGTACGGATGACGACTGCAATATTGTAGAAGACGTGCACGATCAGGATCAGCCAGATGGTCTGCTCCAAACGGATCGGCGGCGCAGCCAGGCCCCAGGCATCTTGCAGCCAGATGTTGAGCAGCCCAGCGCGGCCGATCAACGCCATGAAAGCCGTAGCGACCACGACAGTCGGCATCACGAAGGGAATCGTCAACAGCGCGTGGGCGAGACTCTTCCCGTGGAAATCATAGCGCGCAAAGATATACGCCAGGGGCAGGCCCGCAGCCAGGGTCAGCAGTGTCGAGACGAGCGCCTGCCACGTGGTGAACCACAGCAGTTGCCAGAAAGCCTGCGACCTCAACGCGGCGCCGATCTGGGCGATGGCTTCGTCCGGTGCGCCGGCAAAACTGACGCGCAGAATGGCCAGCAGCGGCCAGGCATAAAAGATCGCCAGAAACAGGATCGGCAACGCAAAGAGAGCAGCCGTCGCCAAACGCCGCATGGGACTACTCTCCGCGCGCACAGTGTCGAGGGCGCCAGATCATCAGCGCAGCATCACATCCGACCATGCCTGAATCCACTGCTCGCGGTTCGCTTCGATCGCCGCTGCATCAATGACGACCGGAGTCGCGGGCGTCTGGCCGAACTGCACGAAGAGTTCGGGCAGCGGCGCGTCGGGATTGGCGGGGTAAACGAACATCTGCAATGGAATATCGGACTGGAACTTCGTGTCCAGCATGAAGTCGACAAAGGCACGAGCCAGTTCAGGATTAGCGGCGCCGTCGAGCACACCGACGAACTCAATCTGGCGGAAGGTGCCATTCTCAGGTGAAATGTTGATGCTGGCTGGCTCGGTACGCCCATCGGTGGCATAGATCACGTCGGCTGGCGGGCTGGTCGAGTAGCTGACCACCAGTGGCCGGTCACCCACTCCCCCCGAGCCCACGGTGAAGTGCTCAAGGTAGGCTTCGCTCCAGCCGTCGGTCACCAGGACGTCATTGTCACGCAACGCCTGCCAGAAGTCCAGGGCACCTTCCTCGCCAAAGTGAGCGATGGTCGTGAGCAGGAAAGCCAAGCCTGGCGACGATGTGGCTGGGTTCTGCACTGCAAGCAATCCCTTGTACGCCGGTGCAACCAGATCCTCCAGCGTCTGTGGCAGGGGGACGCCGGCATCCGCAAACCATGCACGATCGGCGTTCAGGTTGACGAAGCCGTAGTCAACAGGGAGCAGACGATGCTGAGGATCCAGCTCGAGATCGTCCGGGATGCGTTCCAGCAACGGCGAGGCGTACGGCACGAAGGCATCCGAAGCCAGGGCCCGGCTGAGAAAGGTATTGTCCACCCCGAAAAAGAGATCAGCCAGCGGTGCGTCCCTGCTCAGAATGATCTTGTTGAGGGCTTCGCCGGCGTCACCCAGGGTGAGAATCTGCACGCGGGCATTATTTTCCGCCTCGAAGTGGCGGAGCACCTCTTCGCCGATGGCAAAGGAGTCATGCGTGGCCAGCGTCAACGTCACAGGCTCCTGGGTAGGGGGGGAAGGGGCCGCCGGCAGCGCCTGGCAGCCGGCCAGCGCCATGGCCGCCAGCAACAACATCGGCAGGATACGGCGTCGGTTCATGTTTGCCTCCAACAATAAAAATGGCTCTACCGAATCGGTAAAGCCAGCGCAATGGGGCGTACAGATCGTGCCGTAAAATTTCGGTCCCTACGCTGGCATTACCCAGATCAGGTTTTTCGGGTCGGCGGCGAAGATGGCCACCCTCTCAGCCCAGCACCCTGAGCTCCCCCTTGTTCTGAATGCAAATGATGTTATCACAGGCCCCGGTGCGCAGCAAACTCGGGCGCCGTACGCTGCGCCCCGTAGGCAACACAGTGTCTCCTCCCACTCGGAACTCCTGCGCGCTGCCTGTCAGCCTCTCCCAGCCGTACCCTGCTCCTCAGCGCACTTGGGACAGTAGCGCGCGTCCTGCAGTTCGAGCAGGTGTTTCGTACACACGGCAAATGTCACTTCGACCTGGCCGCGGAGGAAGCGTCTGGCGACAACGGCTTCCAGGGCCAGATCGCGCGAGTTACTGACAATGAGGATTTCAGGGATCGGGCATGCGTCGCAGTAGCTTCGCTTCCAGGCATGCTGGTTGGCCGGATTGGATTCGATCAGGCGACATTCTTCCTTGTTCTTCCCTCGGAAATAGTCGCCGTAGAAATAACGGCAGTTGACGGGTTTCTTCATTTCGATTGCGGAACCAGTCGGTTGGGAAACAGAGACCGCGTACCACACGCCGTGCAGTCTCCAATCAACACGGGCGGACGTTGGCCGGTCTCACTCTCCCGCCTGCGACAGACGGGCATGGGGCAGGCCGGGCAAATGTGCGCCTGCATCAATTCTGCCAGAATGGCATGTCATCGTCATCGTCGGCAAAATCAGAGGAGCCGGCGCCGTCATCCTCACGCAGCGATTCCGGGTCGATAAAAAGGCGCATAGCGAGTTCATCGACACGCCTGCCCTGTTCCGGCAGCAGATAGCCGAACTCCTGTTCGAGACTGAGCAACGTCTCCAGCTCTGCCTCCAGCAAATGATAGTCGCTGTGCGAGAGCGGCGATCCGCCCTTGTCCACCATGCGATAGCTCTCGAGGTACGATTCATAGTCCAGGCACGAATCGTCGTCGCTCATTGCGTCCACAGGCGCCTCCTCGTCGTCCAGCCAGGCCAGCGGATCATCAGCATCGTCCAATTCCGTCGACGACGAGTCGTCTTCCCAGTCATCGGCATCCGTGAGCGCAGCGCTGCGGCGGTTGGCGGCCAGAGCTGGCGTCCGCTGTTCTAGGGTATAGCCCATGCCATC
>CAIRNL010000061.1 GCA_903879975.1 uncultured Chloroflexota bacterium
CAGCCAGTAGGCATAGAGCAGGATCCCGCTGGCGAGGCCGGTCGTGGCCTTGATCCACCAGGGTGCAGCGGACGGGCTGAGAAAACCTTCGAGGAGGCCGGCGACAACCAGCAATGGCACACAGCCCAGAATCAGCTGAGCGCCGGCGCGCGCTCTCTCAAGGAGTGCGTCCCTGCGCCTCTGCAGCCGGGGGCGCACGAGCCCGTCGCCGATGGAGATCCCGCAGCCGCCAGCCAGGAAGATGACGCTCAGTTCGATGACGCCGTGGGCGATGACGAACACAGCGAGATCGTGCGCCAGGCCGTGGGCGCTGAGCAGGCCGAAGATCGCACCGATGTGCATGCCGTTGCTGGCCATGACCCACAGGGTCAGCAGCCCACCGCTCAGCCCACCGGCAAAAGTGAGAAACATCACCTGGATGTTGTTGGTCAGGATCAGGCTCGATGCAGCCGAACGAACGCCTGGCGCAATGTCGATCCACAGGTTACCGCGTTCGACTTCCTCTACCAGGGCGGCGATCTCCGCTCCCTCGATGACATAGATGGCAGCTGGATTTGTGGCGACAACCATGCCCGCAACCAACGCCGGGAACAGAAACAGGACAAATGCCGCAAGAGTGTAGGGGAGCAGATCGCGGTATAATGACGGAAATTGATAGCGATAGAAGGTTTTGATCTGGCGCCAACGCACCGGCTCGCCTCGATAGATCAGTGTGTGTGCCCGGCCCACGAGTTGGTTCAAATAGAGCGTTACCTGTTGGTTGGGAAAGTCACGCTGTGCCAGGGCAAGGTCAGCCGTCAGTGCCTGATAGAGTGAGCCAAACTCGTCGAGTTGGGGGCCGGCCAGCGTACGCGGCGAGCGCTGTGTCTGGCGAACTAACTCTTCCATGCGCTGCCAACTCGGCCGGCGTTGTTGTAGAAATAATTCCAGATTCATGGTGGGAATTGACCTGTGGCTTACCAGCATGACGGGCAGAATTCAGACGAGTATACCATCGCTACGCCCGAAAATATAACCTTCGGCTACGAGGTTGCGGGCATCGGTAGCCGCTTCATTGGCGCGTTGATCGATACCCTCATCATCGGCGTGCTGCTTCTTCTCGCCAATCTGCTGGTCGCTGTCTTTCTTGCCACTGTGACGGACGACAGTGGCGTCATCGGCAATTTCGAGGACGATCCAGGCTGGCTCGTCGGCCTGGGGATTGCGCTGTATACGTTGCTCCAATTCGCACTGATCTGGGGCTACTACATCCTCTTTGAACTGGGCTGGCATGGCCAGACACCGGGCAAGCGCCTGGCCGGCACGCGCGTCGTGCGTCTCGACGGCAGTGGGGTCGGTTTCCTCGAAGTGACGATTCGCAATCTCGTGCGCATCGTCGATTTTCTGCCGTTTGCCTATGCGCTGGGTTTTGTCATCATGTTTCTCAACCGCAACGCGCAGCGGCTGGGTGACTTTGCTGCCGGTACGCTCGTCATTCGGCAGCAACGCGAGATTCGCCTGGATCAGCTTGGCCGGTCGTCACAGCGGCCGTTTCCCAGCACGGCGGCAGGGGGGAGCAGCGATGCCGCTCCGCCGATGCCGAATATCCGGCGCTTGACAGCCGACGAGTACCAGCTGATCTGTGATTTGCTCGACCGGCAGGCGCGCGCTCTCCTGCCGCCGGATATGGTGCCGCGTGTTGCGCTGGCGCTGGCTGCCAGGCTTGGCGCGCCGCCACCGGGCACGACCGGTCGTGACTATCAGCGTTTTCTCGAGCAGATCGTTGAAACCTATCGCAATTCATCCGGAGATTGATCGAGCACTCGTCAACACAAGGAGTCCACTATGGAAAGCACCCCGATTTCCGAGTACACCCCGATGATCCGTGACCTGCCGATGGATTTGCGCCCGCGCGAACGCATCGTCTACGCAGGGGCCAGTTCGTTGAGCAACGTCGAACTGATCGCAATCATCCTGCGCATGGGCGGGCGCGGTGAGAATGTCATTCGCATGGCTGAGCGGCTGCTCAGCCAATTTGGCGGGCTGTCAGGGCTGGCGCAGGCTGGCTTCGACGAACTCTGCCAGGTGCGCGGGATCGGCACGGCTAAAGCGGCACAGATCAAGGCCGCGCTGGAGCTGGGGCGCCGGCTCATGGCCACAGCACCCTACGAACGGCCGCAGGTGCGTAGCCCTGCCGATGTGGCCAACCTGCTCATGCTCGAAATGGGGTTGCTGGAACAGGAGCACCTGCGTGCCGTGCTGCTCGACACCAAGAACGCTGTGATCCGCGTCGCCAATGTCTACGCCGGCAACCTCAACACTGCGGTCGTGCGGGTAGGCGAAGTATTCCGTGAGGCAATTCGCGCCAATTGCGCGTCCATCATCGTTGTGCACAACCACCCCAGCGGTGACCCCACCCCTAGCCCCGAAGACGTACGTGTGACCGAGCAGTTGGTGGATGCCGGTCACCTGCTCGATATTGAGGTGCTGGATCATTTGGTGATTGGCCGCAACCGCTATGTCAGCCTCAAAGAGCGGGGCCTAGGCTTTCGCTAGGCCAGGCGGGCGCCAAGTTTGCTCCACACTACTCGCTATCGGCTGTGGCCGTTTGGTACTCCGCCTTGGCAGCCAGCGTCTCAGTCAGTGTGCGGATTGCGGCGTTCGACAGTTTTACCTCGCGGGCACGGGCGCGCAGGTGATCCTTCACCTGATCCGCGCGCAGCGCAGGCACGGATGGGTTGGACAGCTCGAGCTGGATTTCCTGGTTCAGGAAAACCGCTACACCGTCGATGGGCACTGACTGGAGCAACGCGCCATCGCCGGTCTGGCCTGTCTCGTTGAGCAGCGCACGCAGCTTCTCCTTCTGATCCTCGAGATCCTGGGCCGGATTGCCGACACCTTCGCGCGCAAAGATTGTAAAAAGGCGGCTTAAGCTGAACGGCTCGCGCCATTTGTCGCCGTTGACCGCAACTCGTCCTTTGTCCGAACGCACAGCGAAGATCGTGATGCCGTTGGCGCCTGCCAGCGCATAGCCCACGGGCAGGCTCATGGCAAAGTAGCTGTACTTGTCGTCCAGCCCCTTCATGCTGCGTTCGAGCACCTCGTCGGGACGTTCGTAGAAGCGGCTGCCCGGCCAGCGCCGCCGCGCGTAGCGGTTGATGTAGTAGCTGCCGATGCTGGCGCAGATAAAGCCGATGAACAGTGCCGCAAAGCTGATCCATGACCAGTACTGCTGCAGAAAACCGGTGAAGCCGGGCTGGATCGGATCGAGCGGGTTGATCCACGTTGGCACAAAGCTGGCCAGCAGACCCACGAACAGGATGCCGAGACCTACCAGACTGAAGCGCCGGCCGCGTGTTTCCCTTTTTTTGATCTGGGTCAGATTCCGATAGATTTTCATTGCTTGATCTTTTCGTTGTTGGGTTATGAATTTAGGTGGCCTGCTGTGTGCTGGCAGCCGTCTCGCTCCTGTCGATCTCGACCTCCGAAATCCCTTTCTGGATTTTGGCAAGGATCTCTTGCTCGACAGATTGCTTGGCCACGCGGACTGCGTGGCGGATGGCGAAGGCGTTGCTGCGCCCGTGCGCGACGACGACCACGCCGGACAGACCGAGCAACACCGCGCCGCCATAGTGGCTGTCATCCATGCGCTCGCGTACGCGTCGTAGCGACTTGCGTGCCATCAGCGCGCCGAGCATGGCGATCGGGTTCTTCTTGATCTCTTCGGTAATCACACGGCTCATGAGTGTGGCGGTGGTCTCAGCCGTCTTGACAAAGATGTTGCCCGTGAAACCGTCGGTCACTACGACGTCGGCGAGTCCGGTGGGAATCTCCTTGCTCTCGATGTTGCCTTGAAAGTTGATACTGGGGGTCTCCTCGAGCAGCTTGAAGCTTTCGATGACCAGTTGGTTGCCCTTGCCGGCCTCCTCGCCGTTGCTTAGAATTCGTACACTCGGCCTGGCCAGCCCAATCACATCGCGGGCATAAATGGATCCCATGATGGCGAACTGCTGAATGTGCTCAGGGCGAACGTCTGCATTGGCGCCGATGTCCAGGATTAGGCATGCGCCTTGGAGTGTGGGGAACGGTCCAATGAGCGCCGGGCGCAGGATACCCTTGATCCGCCCCACGTGCAGAATGCCTGCCGCCAATGCCCCTCCCGTGTTGCCGGCCGAGACAAAAGCCTGCGCCTCGTTGCGCTTGATCAGCTTGCAACCGACGACCATTGAGCTGTCTATCTTGGCGCGCACGGCTGCTGCCGGTTTGTCTTCCATCTCAATGACCTGGCTCGCCGGCACAATGGGCAGGTTGAGCCCTTTCGTATCGTGTTTCTTCAGCTCGGCCTCAATCGCCTCCGGTTTGCCGACCAGAGAGACGGTAATGCCGTACACGCGCGCAGCTTCTACACCGCCGGCGACGATCGCCTCCGGTGCATGATCGCCACCCATAGCATCAAGTGCAATATTCATAAGGGTTTCCACTTCGTGCTTTGCTAGAAGCCAAGGTCCGCTGGACAGCCAGCCAATCCGACAACACCAGGGCCAGCCAGTGCAGCGATCGCCGGCCCAATGTCACTGTAGAGCACTTCGTCGATGGCGAGTGTCTCGCGCGCCTGCGCCAACAAGGTTTCGGCATCGGCAAGAGCGTTGGCATGCAGGACACCAACATGCAGCGGCCGGTCACCGTAGAACTTGTGCAGGCGTTCGATTACTTCCTGCAGGGATCGCTTGCGCCCACGTACGCGTGCCGTCACCGTTGCTGCACCATCCCACAACTCCAGGATCGGCTTGACTTGCAGCAATTCGCCAAAGCCGGCCTGCAAGTTGCCGACGCGGCCGCTACGGGCAACGTATTTTAGCGTCTCCAGCGCAGCAAAGCCAATGATCTCGCCGCGCAATTTGCCCATCAGGCTGTAGAAGCGATCCGGTTCCACGCCTTGCGCCAACAGACGTGCGGCCATGATGGCCTGCCAGCCACTGCCGATACTGATGCTGTTGGAGTCCCACAGGGTGAAGCGGTCGATGCCGAACTCCTGTGCTGCCATCTGTGCCGAGCGGAAGGTGCCAGAAAGCTTGCTCGTCACTGTTACCACGACGACATGCTCCGCGCCTTCGTCGAATGCCTGGCGGTATGCCGCAGCAAAGTAGCTGGGCGGCGGTTGGCTCGTCGTGGGCAATTCCTTGCTCGTGGCAAGCTTCTCGTAGAATGCAGCATCGGACAGGTCGTACTTGTTGCGGAAGGATTCTTCTCCAAAGATGACGAGTGTCGGCACCTCGATCATGCGATAGCTCGTCAGCAGCTCGTCCGGCACGTTGCTGCTAGTGTCAAGCACGATCCTGGTGTTCTCAGGCGTCATCAAGGTAGGCAGTTCACCCATGCATTTTCTCCGTGGATCGCACAGTCACTGTTGTCTCTTGCCGCAAAGTATCCTGGACGATCGGTAATTCGGCTAGCAGATCCGATGCGACGACGCCAGCCTGGCCCATGCGGGCTGCACATGCTTGCCCAGCTGTGCCATGCAGCCAGGCCCCGATACATGCAGCATAGAAGGGATTTAGCCCCTGCGCCAACAAGCCGCCGATCACCCCGGCCAGCACGTCACCGCTACCCGCTGTCGCCAGCGCCGCTGTGGCGATGGGCAATACCGCCAACCACCCACCTGGCTCGGCAATCACTGTGTAAGGACCCTTGAGCAGCACAGTACATTGCCACGCCAATGCCATTGCGCGTGCCAAATCCCAGCGTTGCGCCAGAATCTCCTCGACAGGCAGGTTGCAAAGCCGCGCCATCTCGGCCGGATGGGGCGTCAATACACACTGCGCAGGCAGGCGCTGTGGCCATGCTTCGAGCTGTGCCAGGCAGTTCAATCCGTCGGCGTCGATGATCGTCGCCGGCAGGTCGGCAACCAACAAGTCGGCTACGAAGGAACGCGTCGCCGGCGTATTGCCGATGCCGCAGCCCAGCACGAGTGCCTTGTAGCCTGCCAGCGCATCGGCCGCAACCTGAGCTGCGTCCGCGGCAATCACGGCGCCGCGGCCAGTCTCCTGTGCGGGGAGAAGCACGTAGGTCGGCTCGGGTAGATTGCTCGCCACCAACGCCCACACTGGCCGGATCAGAGCTCCTGTCACCAGGCCGGCCCCGGTGCGACCCGCCGCCGCACAAGCCAGATAGGCTGCACCAGGAAAGGTTTCGCTGCCGACGGCCAGCATGACCCTGCCGAACGTACCCTTGTGGCTATCGGCTCTGCGCACCGGCAGCCAACCGCGAAGGAGGCCGGCGTCGAGCACAAACGTGCGAATACCCATCGCCCGATCGGGAGCGATGCCAATATCCGCTACGAGCAGTTCGCCCACTGCGCTGGCGCCCGGAAAGCGATAATGGCCTGTCTTGGCGTGGGCAAAGGTCACCGTCATGTCTGCCGCAAGCGCGTGCGGGTCAAGCGCACCGCTATCACAGTTCAGCCCGCTGCTGCAGTCGACTGCGACTACATGCAGAGGGGGATGTGCAACCTGTCTGCGCGCGCGTACCGTGTCCAGGATATCAGCCAACTGGCCAGAGATCGGCCGATTGGCGCCTGTACCCAGCAGCGCATCGACGACGACGGTGCAGCGCAGGCAATCACGCAGGAGGCTGAGATCACCGTCGTTGTCAGCATGCACAGTAGACACGCCGAGCGCCACGAGCCGCGCAAAGTGGCCTGCATCGTCAGGGTCGGCGTCGGGGGGGCGTTTCCACAGGTAGACCTGCACGTCTGCACCCGCTTCGTGCAGATAACGGGCGCAGACCAGGCCATCGCCGCCGTTGTTGCCCGGGCCGGCCAGTACCAGGCAGGATACCGGACCAAAGCGGCCCAAGATCGCCTCGGCGACGCTCCGTCCGGCGCTCTCCATCATCGCCGCGTACGAATGGCCTGCAGCGTCAGACAGCCGCTCCAGCGTCTGCATTTCGGCAACAGAGACGATTCGCTTGCTCGCGGCGACTTCAGCCGCTAAGTCTGTACGCATATTCACCGAAAAACGGGACTCATCGTACCTTTGGGCACCGTTTCAGAAATGTTCAGGTGCCGGACATCTCAGGCGGTTCCGCTGCCAGGTCCATCTCTTGCAGCAAGCCCACCAGCGCATAATTGTGGCTCAGGATGAGCAGTCCTGGCAAGAGCAGTAACAGCGGCACCACCAGCAACACACTGACCACGATCAGCAATATCTGAAAGAGAAGCATCAGGAACGAGTAGAGCGGGTGGCGCAGGACCAGGAGAAGGCCGTTGCGCAGGATCAAGGTGATAGCCGGCTCGGTCTGCTGCCAAAAGAGCGGATAGAAATACTGGCCAGCCAGCAACGCCAGCACCAGCAGCCACAGGGTCACGAAGCCAGGAACGACCATCCACCCCCCGTTGGATAGGTAGAAATTCACGCTGCTGACCATGATGGGCGGGGCCAGAACGACGAGCAGCCACAGCAGCACGCCGCGGCCAATGTGCTGCTTCGCCCCTTCCCAGAAAAAGGAGAAATTGACGCGCCGGTAGTTGGCAATGCGGTTGCCTACCAAATGGATGCCGGCCCACGTCATGGGCGCAGTGATGACCAGGAGCGTGCCGGCCCAGAAGACGAGGCTGAGGCCGACGACCAGGAAAAACTCTTCGTACGCACCTTTGATCGTGCGTCCCATGATGGTAAAGGCTTTCATAGGCGAAGATTATACCATACAGGATGCTTGTCTACTGGGTGGCTCCGTCACTCCACATCATTGCGCAATGATCAGGGCGCGCAGCATGTTGTCGAAGACGGACAGCCGCGCGACCTCGTAGCCATGGCTGTTCTCGCGTACCTGGCCAAAACAGGCTGCTCGCAGCGTGCCGCTCACCTCGAAGACCATGCTGGCATCGCTGGCAATGACATCGTAGACGGCATGCTGTAGGGCAGTACCGGCCGCTTCAGCTGCAGCACATAGCCCCAGCCTTCGAGCCTGCGTACGAGATGCGCCGCCAACTGTTGTTCCATGCTGGACGGCGACGGATAGGCAAGCAGTTCACGAAAGAGCTGCAGTGCCGGGTGGTTGTAGAGATCCACGGGCTTGTTGCGTATCCTGTCAGTTGCCGAGTGTGACTTCGCCCAGGTCAACTGCGTGATCCGCAAAAGGCTGGCCTTCGCTGCTTGCAGCGGGTAGCCGCTCTCCAGTCGCTGGATCGTACATACCGGCGCGCAGCCGGTATGTTCCGGCTGGCAGATCGGCTGGTAGGGCCAGCGTATGCTCGTCGGCGACGATTTCACCCTCGATCCACTGCTCGGTGCCGTAGCCCTGCGCCGGCACCGCATCTGACTGCGCAACCAGCGCTCCATCGGGGCCGATGAGGTGGACGAAGACCTTCTCACTGGTATCTGGGGGTGCCAGCGCCTGCCAGACCAGGCGAACGGTCAGTATATCGCCGGCCTGCGCAATATCGGCGCCGTGCAGCCGAATCGTGTCGCCCAGCGTAGCGTTCACGGGTCGCGTCACCTCCGGCATCGTGAAGATGCGCGTCGAGGCCTGGATGGTCAGTGGAACGATTGTCTGCCCGTAGCCGCCTATCTCCAGTGCCAGCGCGTATTCACCTATCTCAAGCGACTGCGGCAGCCGCACGTGCAGGCGGCGGCAGATGACCTCTCCGGCGCGCCAGTCGCTGCCTGAGGCAAGTTCGCTCGACCAGAGTACCGTCTCGGTGCCGTTTTTCAGGCTCAGCCTGGCAGGCAGTTCGGCATG
>CAIRNL010000062.1 GCA_903879975.1 uncultured Chloroflexota bacterium
AACATCTGGCGCCCGAGTCATTGCTGGCCGAGCCGGAGACGGTGCGCAACGTGCGCCTGTGGGATTATCGCCCCCTGCTCCAAACGTACAATCAGGTGCAGGCACTGCGCCAATATTACGAGTTCAACGACGTGGATGTCGACCGCTATACGATCGACGGGCAGCGTCGGCAGGTGATGGTGGCCGCACGCGAATTGGTGGCCGATCGGCTGAATACGGAGGCGCAGACCTGGGTGAACCGCAAGCTCGTCTACACCCATGGCTACGGCGTTGCGATGTCGCCCGTGGAGCGGGTGACGGCGGACGGCCTGCCCGAATTCTACATCCAGGACCTGCCGCCGAACGGCGCCCTCGACCTGACCCAGCCTCAAGTTTATTTTGGTGAGCTGACCAACGATTACGTGATCGGTCGCACCAACATGGAAGAGTTCGATTTCCCACAGGGCGGTGGCAATGTGACGACGCGTTTTAGCGCCGACACGGGCATCGATATGACCTGGTGGAATCGCCTGCTCTTTGCCCTGCGCTTTGCCGATATCAACATGCTGCTCAACCAGGATATCACCAGCGAAAGCCAGCTGTTGTGGCGGCGCAATATCGTGGACCGCGTGCAGACGTTGGCGCCTTTCCTGCAACTCGACCAGGATCCCTATGTCGTCGTTGGGGAGGATGGCCGCCTTTACTGGATGATCGACGCCTATGTGACGAGCAATCGCTTCCCCTACAGCGAACCGTACTTTGATACCTTCAACTATATTCGCAACTCGGTCAAGATCGTCGTGAACGCCTATGACGGCCTGCCGACTTTCTATGTCGTCGATTCGGCAGAGCCGATCACGGCCGCGTACGCCCGCATTTTCCCTGCCCTCTTCCAGCCGTTGGAATCCATGCCGGACTTCTTGCTGCGCCATATTCGCTATCCAACCGACCTCTTTGCCGTGCAGGCCGAGATGTACCGTACCTATCACATGACCAACGCAACCGATTTCTATAACAAGGAGGATGTCTGGTCATGGCCGGAGGAGGTCTTCTATAACGAGCTCCAACCCATCGATCCCTACTACGTGCTCATGCAACTGCCCGATTCCGATTCGCTGGATTACATGCAGATCTTGCCTTTCACACCGGCCAACCGTGAGAACATGGTGGCATGGATGGCTGCACAGAGCGATCCAGACAAATACGGCGATAAGCTCGTCTATAATTTCGGCAAGGATTCACTCTTCTTCGGTCCCAAACAGATCGAGGCGCGCATTGACCAGGATCCGGTCATCAGCGCGCAGTTGAGCCTGTGGAACCAGCAAGGCAGCAATGTCATCCGTGGCAACCTGCTCGTGATTCCCATCGGCGACAGCCTGCTCTACGTGGAGCCGCTCTACTTGCAGGCTCAGAACGGCCGCATTCCCGAACTCAAGCGCGTCATCCTGGCCACCGCCGACCGGGTGGTCATGGCCGAGAACCTGGGCCTTGCGCTGATTCAGCTGTTCGGTCGGGATGTGGTCACACGCGCCGGCCTGGCCGATCTGGCACGGGCGGTGGCCAGTTCGGCGACGACGCAAGATGCCACAACCGCGCCGGACGCAGCGGATGCCCAGGCCGATGTCGGCACTGTTTCGATCGAGCAACTGATTGCCACGGCCAACGCCCACTATACGGCGGCACAGGAGGCGTTGCGCGCAGGCAACTGGGCCGAGTATGGCACGCAGATGGACGAACTCAAGGCCACGCTCGATCAGCTCGTGCGCTTGACAGGGGGTATCCCTGCAGCGGGTGCACCCGCTGCCGAACCCGCAGCAACGCCCGCAGCCACGGAATAAGTGCACGGCTTTTCACGGAATTCTTAGCGTTGCTTCACGGATTCTTCATCCGCCGGCTCTACGATCGCTGCATGTGAT
>CAIRNL010000063.1 GCA_903879975.1 uncultured Chloroflexota bacterium
ATCGAGGGGTGGACTACCATCCCGGCAGGCTTTCGCTTCTGTGAACGCTTGCCGCAAATTCCGTTGCGCCTAATGGGTGCAATCGCAACATGAATTCGCCCTAGTTGAGAGATGCCGCGTAGTTGACGCCGTGACGAAGCTGCTATATTGTAGCAGTCAGGAGATGCCATACCATGACCGTTTTGCTTGCTACAGCCCAGAGAACTCCACCCGAAGGTGACGACACCTTCACCGATGTGATCGTGCATGTCAATGCGCGCGTTGTGTCGGCGGCGCGCGTGCGGCGCAAGGTCAACGGCTGGCTGGCTATGGAAATCGGCGACCGTCTGCTGGCTGGCGAGCCTGAATTGATGTTGGGTGAACGTTTGACCTGGCGCGTTCCAATTCGCTGGACTTCGCCGACGCGAGGCGTCCTGGCGCGCATGGAGTTGGCTATTCTCATCGATGCCACGAGTGGTGACTTTGTGCCAGGCTCACCCACCAGCCAAGAGATCGAAGACCATGTTGCGAATCTCGCGCGTTCGTTACGAAGCGCAGCTTGAGGACGGCCACTGCCTGCCCGCCTGTGCGCGCATGGTGTTGGCGGCATTCGATGTCCCACTAAGCCAGCAAGAGATTGCGCACCGCTTACAAACCAGTGACGCCGGCACGCCATTCTCACGATTGCGCCGCCTTGCCGAACCAACTCTGCGCGTCGACGTCCAGGCTGGCGGCGCTATCGAGCAGATCAGATCAGCCATCACGGCAGATGTTCCCGTTATCGCGGCCGTAGATGCCACATGGCTCCCTCATGCACAAATTGAAAGCCCACATGCAGTTGTCATTGTGAACCTGACAGCTTCCCACGTATCAATCCTCGATCCGGCAGCCGGAAACGAAGTCATCGACGTCCCGCTCGATGCGTGGCTGGCCGCCTGGATTGAAATGGACTGTACCTACGCGGTCATAACGAAATGATTCAGAACCCGAATGGCTGGTCTGCCGGAGAGTGGGCATTTCACCCAGCGAGCAACCAACTGTGCCAGGTGATAGAGGCACGCAATCTCTGGGGCGATCAGACGGTGCGAGTCTGGTTGCCCACGACAGACCGCGTCTTGCAGGTCTCAGCCAGCGCATTGCAGCCTGTAGCGGTGGGAGACCGATTATCAGCCGATGCCATCATCTATAAGGCTACGGCCGTACGGATCGCCGAAGCAATGGCGAACGAGGCGATGCTGGCGCCCTTGGCCGCAAGCGTTGTTCCGCTTCCGCACCAACTCCAGGCACTGTCACGCGTGCTCGCCGGCGAACGCGTGCGCTATCTACTGGCCGACGAAGTCGGGTTAGGCAAGACCATTGAGGCCGGTCTCGTGTTGCGCGAACTGAAACTGCGCGGCCTGGTCCAACGCGTGTTGATCGTCACACCCAAGGGCCTGTCCGAGCAGTGGATTGCCGAGATGCGGACGCACTTTGGTGAAGAAGTTGTCCTGGTGAATCCGAGCGATCTGTCCACGCTGCGCATGCTGGCTCGCGAGCACAATCCGTGGTCGTTGGTCGATCAGGTCGTCTGTTCCATGGATGCCGTCAAGCCCATTGATGCGCGCCGGGGATGGAGCCGTCAGCAGATAGACACCTATAACCGTGACCGCTTTGAAAGCCTGCTTGTAGCCGGATGGGATCTGGTGATCGTTGACGAAGCACATCGCTTGGGCGGCAGCACCGACCAGATTGCTCGCTTTCGGCTCGGCCAGGGGCTGGCCGCGGCTACGCCGTACCTCCTGCTGCTGTCGGCTACACCGCATCAAGGCAAGAGTGATGCCTTTCGCCGCATCCTGACCCTGCTTGACGAAGATGCTTTCCCCGATGATGCCAGCCTATCGCGTGCACGTGTCCATCCCTACGTGATTCGCACCGAGAAGCGACAAGCCATTGATGCCGATGGCAAGCCGCTCTTTCGCCCGCGGCTGACACGGTTGGTACCTGTGTTCTGGGTGCCCGACACATCGACACATCGGATGCAGGCAGACCTATATGAGGCGGTCTCAGCCTATGTGCGCGATGGCTACAATCAAGCACTGGCGGAGAAACGGAACTATGTCGGCTTCTTGTTGCTGCTCTTGCAGCGCATGGTGAGTTCGTCGACGGCTGCGATACGGGTCGCGCTGGAACGCCGGTTGGCCTCTTTAGAAAAAGAAGCCATTGAAGAACGTGGGGCACAATCACCAGACCCCAGGACCTTCTTGGAGGAATGGGAGGAACTTGACAGTCAGGAGCAGGCGCAGCTATTCACTTCGACCGCGCACGCCCTATCGCTGCGCGAGCGGGCCGAAGTCGCAACTTTGCTTGCGCTGGCTCGAAGGTGTGAAGGTGCGGGGCCAGACGCCAAGGCGGCGGCCTTGCTCGACTTGATCTATGATGCACAGCGCGTTGACCGAAACCCAGCGGTCAAGGTCCTGGTCTTTACCGAGTTCATCTCAACTCAGGAAATGCTGGCAGATTTTCTGGAGACACGTGGTTTCACGGTCGCAGTCATCAACGGAGGGATGGATCTGGACGATCGCCAGCGTGCCCAGCAGCGCTTTGCGGGACCGGCTCAGATTCTGCTCTCGACCGATGCAGGCGGAGAAGGCCTCAATCTTCAATTCTGTCATGTGGTGGTCAATTATGATATCCCCTGGAATCCTATGCGGCTTGAGCAACGGATCGGACGTGTCGATCGTATCGGGCAGTCTCACCCGGTCTATGCACACAATCTTGTCCTGGCCGACACGGTCGAGTACAGGGTGCGCGAAGTGCTCGAAGAAAAACTGGCGTTGATTCGCAAAGAGTTCGGGATAGACAAGACGGGTGACGTGCTCGACTCCGGCGAGGCTAGCGCGCTGTTTGAGGAACTCTACCTGGCCAGCGTTATTCAGCCGGACAACACGAACGAACAGGTAGAGCATGTCATGTACCAGGTACGCGAGCAGGCACAGATGGCTTATGCCACGCGGGATCTGCTTGGCTCGACCGGGACGCTGGATACGACGTCAGCCCAACGCGTTCACAACCATCCACTTCCGGCATGGACCGAACGCATGACAATCCACTATGTGCGCGCGCATGGCGGGATCGCGCAACAGACGGGACGCGGCTGGTTGCTGCAATGGCCAGAGAGTACTGGCCTCCAAGACAGCACGTTCCAGGCCGCTGCAGACCAGGATTACGAAGCCCACGCTCACCTCACGATCGAGTCGCCGCGTGTCCGGGCATTGGTCGATGTGCTGGACGTCTGGCCCGTGGGCGGAACAATCCCCGTGGCGCGGTTATCCGGACTGCCGGACGGCATCGCCGGCACCTGGTCACTCTGGCGTGTCACTGTGTCGGCGCCCGATTGGAAACGCCAAGGCTTTTTCCCACTGTTTGTGCATCTCAATGGACGAATCTTGGCGCCTACCGCCCGCCGGTTCTGGGACCTGCTGCTTACCAACCAGCCCACCTTACATGGCGAAATCGCCGGCAAGGAGGCAGAGGAGGTAGCACAAACCAGCTTCCAAGTTGCCGAAACACAGGGCGAAGCGCTTCACTTGGAGCTACGCCAGGCGTATCAGCACTATCTGACGCAACTTGAAGAGAAGAAAACATATGCCTTTGCGGTGCGGCAGCGCGCATTGGAGCGCCTTGGACTGTATGAGGTACGCCAACATCGGTTGACGGTGCTGCAGCAAGAACGCGAAGCGTGGCAGGCGGATTTGCAGCGACGCCGTCGTTCGGTTTCGACACTGGATCCATTGCTGTTCCTACATATCAGCAAGGAATCCTCATGACCGCGTCGTGGCGCAACCAGGTATTTCAGGCGCTGATGCCAGGGATAGCGCGATTGACTGTCGCGTTTGACCCTGACGGTCTTCTCGACGAAGAGGCGGTTGCCTGTCAACTCCGCGCCACCGAATATTCCATACTGCGCTATGAGGATTCGCTTGCCTTCCGTCACCGTTTCGAATCCGAGGTGAGGGCAAAATGGGACAGTGGAGATACCGCACGCGAGGCATTGCTCGTAGTACCCGGTGACGACAACCTGGCGGCACAGTTGCCCTATGCCTTCATTGAGGAAGCCCGAATCGTGACGGTTGGGTTGGCCGGTCTGTTCCCGACCCTGAGTTATCGCATTCTCACGGGAATCGATCCCGCCGACCTTGATCCGTTGTGGCAGGCGGTGACTCAACATCGCCCAGAGCCGCTGGGTATAGTGGACCCAGAAATTTGGACAATCAAAACGGCTGCAATAAAGCCCTGAACTACCCTGCGCAGACAGTATCGTGTGACCTTGTAGAGCGATTTGTCAAATCGCTCTACAAACAGGGCCATACGGGCAGCGGAGATCAGAGTCCTGCCAGCTCAAAAAAATGGCGCACGATTGCGTCGACGAGACTGCCCGATTTGTTCAGCCGGAATGATCAGGTGATGGTGGAGACAAAATGACATAATGACATCTACGGAGGACAGACAGAGATGGAGGGCCAGGGGAATCGACTGAATCTCCTCAAGCGCAACAGGTATGGGCGAGCCAAGTTCGACTGGCTGCACAAACATGTTCTTGGTATGTCTGTGACTGGTTGAGGCGCCTTCACGCAAAGTGCGGGTGAACCAGTTCCGTGGGCAAATGGACAGGCCCCATAGAGTCTTCATCACAGTAGAGACGAATCGTCATGCGGCCCGCCGTGAGCGCTGCCATTCGGCCTCCGCCGCATCGCCAGCCTCTTCATCCTCAGCAATTGCCGTTTCTATCTCGTCTCGATTGGCGTGATAATAAGCAAGCGCGGCGAAGACCTGCGCGTAATTCAAGTGGCCGAACTCGGATACGATTTCCTCTGGACTCAAGCCCAGTTTGTACAACACCACGATGCGTTGTACCGATATGCCAGTTCCGGCAATACGCGGACGGCCTCCTCGAATGTCCGGGCTACGCGTGATCATGGTTCCAATATCAACGGTGACAGTAGCCATTTCGTCCTCAACTCCGGTTGTACACACAAAACACGCAGCGCACAGGGTTATCGCCCTGGAGTCTAGCACGTGGTCTGCATAGCGTCAATCGCTGGGGGAATGTCATTAGGGCGAATTCATGTTGCGATTACACCCATTAGGCGCAACGAAATTTGCGGCGAGCGTTCACAGAAGCGAAAGCCTGCCGGGATGGTAGTCCACCCCTCAATACGAAGCAGAGCAGCGATCGCGTTGCGAAGGGCGGCCATTACTTGGGGTGCGTTGCCGGAGCGAAGTTGGGAGCGGTCTTCGCCAAAGCTGACATCGCGGACATAGTGGACGACATTTTCGATGGTCCAGTGTCCACGTCGCAGTTGTTCAATCTGCTCCAAGTTGACACGCCGCCGGTCAAGGCTGGTGATCAAGTACTCGACCGAAACTGATGTTTCTTGGGTGCTGTGTTCAAGGACGGTGCGGGTACGGCGTACAACCAGCCCTACATCGGCAAAGGAGAGATAGTGATTGAGCGCCGGTGTGCTTTCCAGGGTATGGGTTTCGGTGCGCCCATGCCCGCGGTGGTGGACTGCCGTGGTCTCATAGTGCCAGAACTCGCTTTCGCACGTGCCTTTGGGTGGCAAAGCGGCAGAACTGGAACTTGCCCACGGAACTGGTCGTGTCGATGCTTTCGTGCAGGCTGCGGAAGCCGACCTGGCACTGTTGCAGCTCTTCCACCCGCTGGAAAAGGTCCTTGAGCGAGCGTCCCAGGCGCTCCAGGCGCCAGACGATCAGGGTGTCGCCTTTGCGCACGAAGGAGAATGCCTCCTGGAGGCCTGGTCGCTCAGCCTTGGCGCCGCTCATCTGATCGGAGAAGACTTGCTTGCAGCCGGCCTGCTGGAGCGCGTCGGCTTGCAGGTCGAGGTTCTGTTCGCCGGTGGAGACGCGGGCGTAGCCTGCGCGACAGGACCATCGTCGTGGGCAGCCTATACCTCGCCAGCGGCCATGAGCGCCTGTCGAATCAGATCGCGATGCAGATATAGCCCAATTGTTTGGAAATGCGTCAGTATTGGCCCG